>CBFGVN010000303.1:0-4488 GCA_965651845.1 uncultured Chryseobacterium sp.
GGATTTCATTTTTGTTTGTGTTATATAGCAATACAGTATTTTCACAATATTTTGAAGTCCAGAAAGATTTGTTTTTAAAAAATTATGAAACAGATTATTCAAAAGGAAAAATTGATGTGAGCCTTCCATTGTTTAGTGTTCCAACAGCTAAAAAAAGCTTGAAAATAGGTGTTGGGTTGTCATATTACACAGATTATGTATCCGGTCATAGTTCCAATGAAGAGGTAGGACTAGGTTGGAGCCTGATTAATGGGGGAGGAGTAATCAGTAAGTATACCCAACAGGGTCTAAACGATAACAACCATATTTATCAATATAACTTTTTAGGTAAAACTGGTCGTTTCTATGTTACACAAGATAATACAGTGGGAGGTGTCAATGCGATAGAGTCATATCCCAGTACCAATAAAATTGTTATCATGAAAACAAATGATACCATTTTTACCGGCTTTAAAATTATTGACGGGAATGGTTTTAAATATATTTTTGATAAAAAAAATATTTCATACCGATACGAATATCCTCAAATTGGAGCTTCGCCGGGACACCCCAGTTCCAATCCGGTTCCTGTAAAGTTTTTGTTCACCAGTGCATTCCTACTCTCAAAGATATTGGACGAAAAAGATAATGTCTTGGTTGATTATGAATTTTTAACCCGTTCTTTAGCAGTGGATACCAATAAATCGATTGTACAGAACACCGTCAATAAAATTAATATTTCCAATATAGGAACTGTAGATTATTATTATAACGGTGTGTCGAATTCATTAAACAACCCTATTTATCTTTATAAAATTATTCTTAGAAATAAAAGTAATCAGATTGCTAACCAGTATTTTTTAGATGTCTCGGATGTTTTAACTCAAGTCACTCAGAGGGATAAAAATAATGTTGATATTAATAAATATCAATTTACTTATCATTTCCCGGACCAAGAATATTATAATGGCTTTAAGCAGGATATGTATGGCTTTGTTAATTCATTTATGCCCTGTTATATGGATTATGCTAATTTCTATCAGGTTAAGAGTATCAATCCTTATCAGTTTAAACATGGCTTTTTAAAGTCCATTATATATCCGACAGGAGGTAAGACAGAATATGAATATGAACCAAATATACTTCCTATTACTCCTTATAGTTATAGTGATACATCAGGTTCGCAGGAATTAGGGTATGATCTGGCAGATTTTGAGGTTAATAAATTGGCGGATATAGATTTTGATGCGTTAAATACAAATGTTTATCCATTTACAATCCAGAATATCGGGAATTACTCACGTTTTTTTATTAAAGTTGATCATGATTTTCATGATCAGACGAATAACCCTAGGCCGAATTATCTTTTCAGCTATAAGCTACAGAAGTCAAGCCAGGTTACTGATACATTAAGATTAGAAAAATATAAATATGGTTATGAACTGGAATGTGACCGCGTAAAAGAGTTTAAGCCTGGAAATTACAGTAATTTGATATTCAAAATATATGGAGGTCCAACATTTGGAAAAGCAAAAGTTTTTGGTGTCAAAAGTTTAAGCCGAAATTACAGGTATGCAAGAGGAGGAAGAGTAAAAAGTATAAAGACTTTTGAAAAAGATGCTGTGTCACCGACAAGCGTTACCAAATTTGATTACAATTTATTTTCAGACCCTTCAAAAAGCAGTGCAGTCTTATATTCTGATTATGAGGATTTTTATGAGCCTTTGTTACCTGTTGTCAGTAGAGATGGAGATGATATAAAAAATGATCGGGAGGTGATTTTATATGGAAATGTAAAAATAACAGATTCCATAAAAAATACATCTGTGAAACTTACTTATATGCTGCCTAATGAAGTTGATTCATTATTTGCTTTAAACAGTGGAAACCATATGAATTTCGATTATAATAATTTCATTAAAAAAATGGGACTTGTAAAAAAGGTAGAAAAGTTTGATTCCAACAATAATCTTGTTGAGAAAATCGAAAACATTAACAACACAGGATCTGTTACATATAATGGTGTGACAGACACCTTTAACAATCCATTAAAAATATTGTTTATTAATTCTGTAACATCCAATAGCCAGGTTAAAGTCAATGGATCAAATACGTTATATTCCACTCAGCAGAAGTTTTTCGAAACAGGAAACAACCTGCTTACAAAAGAAATCGGAACAGATTTCACAGGAGCAGTTTCCCAATCGAATATCTATTATCCAAAAGATGTCAGCAACCAAAAATTATTAGATGCCAATATCCTTGCAGTTCCGTTAAAACTTGAAGCTACCCAGGATGGAAATCTGGTTGGGAAAACAGAAACAAAATTCGATGATCCGGCAACAGTATATCCTACCTCACAGATCAGCTACAATATGCAGTCTCAGGGAGCTCAGACTGTGGGTACCATTGAAAGTTACGATGATATGGGAAATGTGAGAGAAACGAAATCTAAAAACGGAGTTTCCACAGTAACCATTTGGGGGTATTATAAAACACAGCCTATTGCGGTGATTGTAGGACCTACTTATGCGCAGATACAGAACCTTTCAGTAATAACGGCAGCCATTAATGCTTCCAATCAGGATAATGACAATCCCGCCAATGAGCCGGCTCTTATTCAGGCATTGGATAATCTGAGAAAGGACAGTACATTGAAAGATTATCAGATTACTACCTATACCTATGATCCGTTGATTGGAGTAACTTCAGCAACTTCACCTCTGGGAATAAGAGAAATCAACGTGTATGACAATGCAAACAGGCTCTTGAAAGTGACTGATATGAACGGGAAGACACTTAAGGAATTCAAATACAATTACAAAAACCAATAATGATGAAAAGAATAGTATTAAACACTATATTATTGTTTGTAGCTGTGCTTTTCCATGCACAAACGGATACACAAAATTATGTATACACAAAAAGCTGCCTCGATGCAGACTGTATAAAAAAGACCGAAGTTGTTCAGTATTTTGACGGTTTAGGAAGGCCCTTTCAGACGATTGATATTAAAGGGACTCCTTCAAAAAAAGATATGGTAAGCCATATTGAATACGATCAGTACGGGAGACCATCCAAATCTTACCTTCCAGTACCACAACAGGGAACACAGAATGGTTTGATTTATGACAATCCTTTGAGTAATGCTTCAGCGAACTATGGGACTGAGAAAATATTTTCGGAGCAGATTATTGAAAATTCTCCATTGGAAAGATTAAAGCAGAGTTTCGGAATCGGAACGGCATGGAGTAATAAGCCCGTTAATTACGATTATAATACCAATACTACAGCCACTGAAGTTGTAAAATATACAGTCACTACAAGCTGGGTGGAAAACCGTACAGAATCCTTTTTAAGCAATTCAGGGTTTTATGCAGTAAACACCTTAATGAAAACGTCTGTTACTGATGAAGACGGCAATACAGTTACCGAATACAAAAACGGGAAAGGACAAACCCTATTGGTTAAAAAGAATGATGGAACGAATGATGTTAAAACCTATTATGTTTATGACAAATATAATCAGCTGGTTTATGTGATTCCGCCGTTAGCATCAGCAATAACGAATCTTTCCACCACTGATATTGATAATCTTTGTTATCAGTACCGATATGACGGACTAGGAAGACTGGTAGAAAAGAAGCTTCCAGGCAAAGGCAGGGAATATTTCGTATACGACAAACAGGATAGATTAGTTGCGAGTCAGGATGCGGAACTGAAAAAGAAAGGACAGTGGTTGTATACCAAATATGACCAGTTGGGAAGAGTAGCGATCACAGGTATCAATACCGGAGGTGAGAGACTTGCTGAACAGACAGAAGTTGACGGATTAGGTTCTAATAATGTCAATAGGTTAACGGCTCCTCTATTTGCAAGACAGGGAATGGATGTTTATTACGGAAATCAGGATATTACTTATCCGAATTCCAGTAAATGGGTTACCTTATTGTCATTAAATTATTACGATACTTATCCGGCCTATAGTTTTAACCCTACTTTTCCAACTGCAATACAAGGAGAAGCTGTTTTAACGGATAATCCTTCAGGTGATGGAAAAAGCACAAAAAGCCTTCCTGTGTTAAGTCTGGTGAAAAATATTGAAGATGATAACTGGACAAAAGATTATATCTGGTATGATACAAAAGGAAGAACCATTGGTTCTCATTCTATCAACCATTTGGGAGGTTATACCAAAACAGAATCCAAGCTGGATTTTGCAGGGGTTGTTCAGAATACAGTTTTAAAACATAAAAGATTAAGCAGTGATACGGAAAAAGTAATAACAGAAACTTTTGAATATGATGATCAGAACAGATTGATGGTTCATAAACATCAGGTAGATGGCAATCCTGTAGAGATTTTGACTCAGAATACCTACAATGAGCTTTCTCAGATCACCAATAAAAAAGTGGGAGGAACGGCTTTGGCCAGTCCGCTTCAAAGCATTGATTATACCTATAATATTAAAGGCTGGCTGACCAGGATCAATGATCCTGCTAACCTTAA
>CBFGVN010000304.1:0-4485 GCA_965651845.1 uncultured Chryseobacterium sp.
TGCATCTGACCCGAAACGGAAATCCTAAAATTGTATGGACAGATTTAGGAATAAAATTATCAAGACATATTCATAAGAACTCATAAAAAAACTCCGGCAATCATGTCGGAGTTTTTGTTTTATCATAGTTAAGCAGCTTTCTTCACTGTTTTCGCTGCCTTTTTATTTTTTGTAGTGTTGTCGACAGTTTTAGCTTTAGCGTCACAAGATTTGTGGTGTTCAGCACAAGCTTTTTTATCTTTTACTGAACACTCTTTTTTGTCTTTTCCTGCGCAGCAACCTTCTTTTTCCTGTGCGAAATTCAATGTAAATACACTTAATAAGGCAACAATTGAAATAATTTTTTTCATTGATTTTTATTTTTAATTGAATTCAAATATAACAAATTCAGCGTTTTAAAATTAACCAATATTAAAAAAAAATTAAATCTAAATAAAAAAATCAATCAATCGTTTGATTTATGAAAAATTCATTGTAATTTTGCCCCTTGAAAAAATGAGAGTACAATGATTTCAAAAGAAGAAAATATATTATTCGCTGCCGAGATACTTTTTGCTGAAAAAGGTTTCGAAGGAACTTCCACTCGGGAGATCGCCAAGGCTGCGAATGTGAATATTTCTATGATCTCTTACTATTTTGGATCGAAAGAGAAGCTTTATGAAAAATTAGTCGAATATAGAATGAATGAGGGGCAGTTTTTCTCAAAAGATATTATTGAGAGAACGGATATTAATGATTGGGAGAAAGTAGAAAAGATCGTAGATCAGTTTGCAAATAAAGTGAGGAACCATAAATGTTTCTACAGAATCATGCAAAGAGAACAGCTTCACGCGGAAAATCCGCAGATCGTGGAGTTTTTGAAGGAAACAAAAATGGGATTTCTTACCATGTATTCAAAAATATTGGAAAGTGGTCTGGAAAAAGGAATTTTCACGAAAAATCCCCCGATTTACTTACTTCATTCAACCGTAAGCGGGACTTTATTCTATGCATCTAATGCAAAGGAAATGTATAAAGAATTCCTGAATGATACCAATGAAGAAGAAGTTTTTGACGAAAAATATTACACAGAACTTAATACTCATATTAAATATTTACTAAAAGACCTTTTAGGTTATGAAGAGAATAAATAACTCAGTTATTGCACTGGCCCTTTTTATAGGGGTAGCAAACGCAAATGCTCAGGAGAAAAAAACACTCACTCTTGATGAAGCTGTGCAGTTGGGTATCCAAAACAGCAAAAATCTGAAGATTGATGCTGCAAAGATCGAAGAAGCGACGGCAGATCTTCTGGAAGCGAAAAACAGACAGCTTCCGGAATTGAAAGTTTCGGGAAGCTATATGTATCTTCCGTTGAAACCGAATGTTAATATAAAACTTCCGGGTGTTTCGGGAGACGGAGGTCCTGAAGTACATCAGGTAGCCTACGGTTCGGCGAATCTTAGTGTTCCGATCTACAGTGGAGGAAGAATAAAATACGGGATCGAATCTGCAAAATATTTGGTAGAAGCATCAAAATTAAGCACTGAAAACAATAAAATAGCAGTTGCTTACAACGTTGCTCAGGCTTATAATAATTTGTTTAAAGCAAACCAGTCGATTAAAGTTTTAGAAGAAAACCTTGCTGCTTCTCAGAAAAGAGACGAAACTTTCCTTAAAATGGAAAACAACGGATTAATCGCAAGAAACGACAGATTAAAAGCAAATCTTCAGACTTCAAATATCGAACTGCAATTATTGGAAGCAAAAAACAATTACAATATTGCCAACATCAATATGGACTTATTACTGGGGCTTCCTGAAACTACAGAAATTGAAGTAGATCAGAATTATATCGATGAAGGCGACGAGGTAAAACCGGTTGATTTTTATGTAAATGAAGCGAAAGAAAACCGTAAAGATCTTCAGGCTTTGGATAAGCAAAGACAGGCGGCAGCATTGGGAACAAAGGCCGCAAAAGCGGAAAATCTTCCTTCGGTAGCATTTACAGGAGGGTATGTAGCGGCTGATATTCCTAAGTTTTTAACTATATATAATGCTGTAAATGTCGGAGTTGGGATTTCATACAATTTATCCAATATCTGGAAGAAAAATTCAGCGCTGAAACAATCTCAGGCAAGAGAAATGGAACTTACGGCAACCAATGAATTGTTGAATGACAATATTAAATTAGACGTCAACAGAGAATATCAAAACACAGATTACTCTAAAAAAAGAATCGTCGTTTTCGAAAAATCTGCTGAACAGGCTAATGAAAACTACAGAATTACAAAAAATAAATATGATAACGGTCTTGCAACCATGACGGAATTATTGGATGCAGATGCAGCCCAGATTTCGGCAAACGTGGGAGTGATCAATGCAAAAGCAGACGCAGCACTGGCTTACAGAAAACTATTGCAAACTACAGGAACTTTAACAATTAAATAAAAAATAAAGAACGATACCAACAATGGAAAACAATAATACACAAGCGACTGAACCTAAAAAGAAAAAAAGTTTAGTTTTTCCTATAATTTTAGCTGTTGTTTTAATCGGAGGAGGAATTTACGGCTACAGAGCTTATACGTACGGGCAATCTCATGAGGAAACGGATGATGCTCAAATTGCTTCAAATTTAGCACCGGTAATTTCTAAAATTTCAGGATATGTAACGGAAGTGAAAGTGAAAGATAACCAGTTTGTAAAAAAAGGAGATACTTTGGTTATTTTAGACAATAGAGATCAGAAAATGGCGCTAGAGCAGGCTCAGGCAGCTTTAGCAACTGCAAAAAGCAATATTTCCAATGCAGAAGCTACCACTACGGCAACTTCAAAAAATATCGGTTCTTCTGAAGCCGCGGTTACTACTGCCAATGCACAGATCGAAGCTGCAAAAGTAAATGTTTGGAAAACTTCTCAGGATTTGAAAAGATATGCCAATCTTGTAAAAGATCATTCGATTACAGAACAGCAATATGAGCAGGCTTTAGCCGCAAAACAAACGGCAGATAAGCAATTACAGGTTTTAATCGACCAAAGAAACCAGATTGCCCAGCAGACAAATATCGCATCTTCCCAAACAGCTGCAAGCTCTCAGCAAATCAGTGTGGCAGGATCGGTAGCAAAACAAAGAGAAGTGGATGTTGAAAATGCAAAATTAAACTTATCATATACAGTAATCGTTGCTCCTGAAGACGGATACGTCGGAAAAGTTCCCATTCAGGCGGGACAATATTTACAAGCTGGGTCTCAGTTGTTTTCTTTAGTTAAAAACGACCAAAAATGGGTAGTGGCCAACTTTAAGGAAACTCAGGTGGATAAAATGGTGGAAGGGCAGAAGGTGAAAATCGAGATCGATGCCTTCCCGGACAGAGAGTTTGATGGGGTTGTGAGTTCATTCTCGCCCGCAACAGGCGCTACATTCTCTATTCTTCCTCCGGATAACGCGAGCGGTAACTTCGTAAAAGTTGTTCAGAGACTTCCTATCAAAATCGATTTTGTAAACCTTGATAAAAACATTGCAAAAAAATTGAGAACAGGAATGAATGTGAAAGCGGAAGTTTCTTTGAAATAATAAATACAATAAGTGAATTGTCAATTTTTTGCCGGAGCAAGTCAATGATAAAATGTGAAATGAAGGAGAAAGTTGATGATGAAGTTGATACCGGTTTGTAGATGAAAATCAGTCACAATGTGAAATGAAGGAGTAGACTGACCATGACGATGATGCCGGTTCTGGAGATGGAAATCAATAATGAAATGTTGAAAATGAAGTAGTAAAATTGACAACAGTGTTGATTGACCATTGACAGTTCACTTTTTAAATTAAGATATTTAGAGATTCGGAAATTATTGTGCTGATGATGGATTGATTATTTAAAAATTTAAAGATTAAATAATTTAAAAATTAAAAAGATTGCGGTTGAGTAGGCTCATCAATAGGAACGGGCTTTAGCCCGTTTAATAAAGAAAGATAATCTTTCGAATGGCTTTAGCCAAAACCTATTTTAGTTTCCATCTTAATTTTACATCAACATAGAAAATTTAATCAGGAATAAAAAGTTAGTTCGTAAAAAGCTTATTCCGATTTCTAAATCTCTGAATCTCAAATCTCTTAATTCTTTAATACTATTAAAACAAACATGCAAGATTCATTAGTAGAATATGGAGCCCGAAGAGTAATCATCACGATTACGGCGATCCTTTGTGCCCTGCTTGAAATTGTGGATTCCACGATTGTAAACGTTGCCCTGAACGAAATGAAGGGTAACCTCGGAGCCACACTTTCTGAAGTGGGGTGGGTAATTACAGCTTATGCAATCGGGAATGTTATCATTGTCCCGATGACCAGCTGGCTGTCACAGCAGTTTGGGCGTAGAAATTACTTTGCGGCTTCCGTCATCATATTTACCGTATTTTCATTTTTATGCGGAAATGCAACGAATATCTGGGAACTGGTATTTTTCAGACTGATGCAGGGAATCGGTGGGGGAGCCTTATTGG
>CBFGVN010000305.1:0-4483 GCA_965651845.1 uncultured Chryseobacterium sp.
TGGGTGCAATTTCTAAAAAATTAACATCCGGTTTCAAATGTCCTACATATCTTGAATCTGCAATTACATACTCTGCAAAACCTCCATCGACACTATATCCTCCGTTTTTCTGAGCTTCACAAAGCGTTTCCCAACCTGTAATACAATAATCGCAGCATCCGCAAGCAGAATATAACCATGGAACTCCAACAGCATCTCCTTCCTTTACCTGAGCCTCAGGTCCGCATGCTACAACAATCCCTACTCCTTCGTGTCCGGGAATTAATGGCATTTTAGGTTTTACAGGCCAATCACCGTCAACAGCGTGTAAATCTGTATGGCACACTCCACAAGCGATAACTTTTACCAATACTTCATATCTTCCTGGTTCTCTTACCGGGACTTCTTCGATTTTAAGGGGTTGTCCATAACCTTGAACAACAGCGGCTTTCATTGTTTTTGGGATCATAATTTTGATTTTTTTTGAATTAGTTTTTAGTTTTGATTTGAAAATAATACTACACCTCATCCAAAATAGTTCAGATAAGGAGCAATAATTGTTTTGCGTGAGGGATAGGAAGGGTCTCGTTTTTCAAACGAGAGTGCGGAGCGAAGCGCAGCACCGAAACGAAGTGTAGCCCTGGATAGCCCGACCGTTTTTCCCCGTTGGGAGACGGGGAAAACGGGCACGCCCTAATATTTAAAATTAAAAGAAACCTAGTTTGTTTTTGTTGTAAGAAATCAACATATTTTTGGTCTGACGATAATGATCGAGCATCATTTTGTGGTTCTCACGACCTATCCCCGACTGCTTATACCCTCCGAAAGGCGCTCCTGCAGGGTAAGAATGATATTGGTTGACCCAAACTCTTCCCGCCTGGATCTGACGCGGAATGTTGTATAACTGGTGCGCATCTCTCGTCCAAACTCCCGCTCCTAACCCATAAATCGTATCGTTCGCAATTTTTACAGCCTCTTCTTCATCTTTGAACGTTGTGAACGCCAGGACAGGCCCGAAAATTTCTTCCTGAAAGATTCTCATTCTGTTGTTTCCTTTGAAGATCGTCGGCTGAATGTAATATCCGTTTTCCAAACCTTCGCCCACATTGTTTACATCCCCACCTACAAGCACTTCTGCGCCCTCTTCTTTTCCTAATTTGATGTAAGAAAGAATTTTATCTTTTTGGATCTTAGAAGCCTGTGCTCCCATCATCACGGTTCTATCCAACGGATTTCCGACTTTGATGGCTTTTACTCTTTCTATCACTTTTGCAATGAAAGCGTCTGCAATATCTTCCTGAATCAATAATCTTGACGGGCAAGTACAAATTTCACCCTGATTTAAAGCAAAAAGAACTGCTCCTTCGATGGCTTTATCTAAAAATTCGTCATCTGCATCCATCACTGAATTGAAGAAAACGTTCGGAGATTTGCCACCTAGCTCCAATGTCACAGGGATAATATTTTCCGTTGCATACTGCATTACCAAACGGCCCGTTGCCGTAGAACCAGTGAAAGCGGCCTTGTTTACTTTTGGATTCGTTACCAAGGCTCTTCCCAATTCTGCTCCGAAACCATTAACGATGTTCACCACTCCCGGAGGAAGTAAGTCTCCAATTAATTCCATTAAAACCATGATAGAAATCGGAGTACCTTCTGCCGGTTTCAAAACGACACAGTTTCCTGCTGCTAAAGCCGGAGCTAATTTCCAGACAGCCATTAGGATTGGAAAATTCCAGGGAATAATTTGTGCAATTACACCAAGTGGTTCGTGAACAATTAATGAAACTGTATCTTTATCCAGTTCGTTGTGAGAACCTTCTTCTGCTCTGATTACCGAAGCAAAATATCTGAAATGATCGATTGCCAAAGGAATATCTGCTGCCAGTGTTTCTCTAACTGCTTTCCCATTGTCGATGGTTTCAACCGTTGCAATATATTCTAAATTCTGCTCGATTCTGTCTGCAATTTTATTTAAAATAATACTTCTTTCCGTAGATGAAGTGTCTTTCCAGGTCTGGAATGCTTTGTCAGCTGCATTTACCGCTAATTCCAAATCTTCTTTTGAAGAGTGAGCCGCCTGCGTGAAATTTCTTCCATCCACAGGAGAAACAACATCAAAATATTGTCCGTTTACGGGTGCCGTAAATTGTCCGTTGATATAATTATCGTATCTGTTTTTGAATTCAGGCCACCTTAAAGTAGTCGCTGATTCTTGTTCTGTAAGTGTGCTCATATTAGTACGTTTTAATTTTTTATCTAAGCCAAATTACACTTACGCATGAAATTCAGATAGCACAATCGTATAAAAGAATATCAAAATCGTGCAGAGTATGAATTTTATAATTTAATTAACAGAGGCATAAGCGGATATTTTTCTATATTTGAGTAAACGGGTCATATAAAATGTTTAGAAATGAACAATAACAAGATTTTATTAAATACTCCTGAATTAAAAAGGGAAAATCAACTATTATACTTAGTTGAGAATCAGACAAAATTCAATCTAAACAATTGTGAATTTAGCATATACGAGACACATAAAGCAGCTTTTGACGTAAAACTGCATTTTGAAACGATTGCATTCACGGCAATGCTTCGCGGGAAAAAACACATGAAATTGGAAAACAAAACCGGATATTTCGATTATTTTCCGGGAGAAAGTGTTTTGGTTTCGCCCGGAGAAACGATGGTTATTGATTTTCCTGAAGCCGATGAAACTCCTTCGCAATGTATTTCCCTGAGCCTGAACCCCGAATTTATTGAAAACTCTTTAAACCACTTAAATTATCACCTCCCAAAAGTCGACGAAACCTCCCGATGGAACATCGAACTCGACGAATATTTTATTTTCAACAATCAATCTTTAGCTTCTGCAACCAACAATATTATGCGAATTGCGATGGATAACAATTCACAGAAAGATATCATGGCAGATTTTGCTTTGAAGGAACTTTTAATCCGATTAATGCAGACTCAGGCAAGGAGTATGATGGAAAAAAATATCGCTAAAAATAAGTCGAGAATAAGTTTTGCAGTTGATTATATCAAAAAAAATCTTCATCAAAAATTGTCGATCGACAGTATTGCGAAAATGGCTTATGTAAGCAAATCCAATTTCTTTAAAATGTTTAAAGATGAGCTGGGAACGTCTCCGAATGAGTTTATTTTGCAGGAAAGGATTAATCGCGCGAAGGAATTATTGGCAAGTCAGAACAGCATTAAAGAGACAGCCTATCAGACTGGTTTTTCGGATACGAATTATTTTACGAGGGTTTTTAAACAATTGGTTGGGGTGACACCGAAGAGTTATCAGGATAAGGTTTTGTTTTGGGAATGAAAAAACACCTCAAAAAATTGAGATGTTTTTTATTTTTTTGAATTTAATTATCCTTGATAATCATAATACCTCGCTCCTCTCAAAACAGGACTTTCCAATTCCACAGATTTCAATCCGAAGCCTTTATAATTTTGGTTAACAGAAGTTTCCAATTGCTTTCTATGAAGTTTTTCATAGGTTTCGAAATCAATAGCTGTTCTGTTTTTTAACCCTTCAAATAAATTCCATTTTTCGACCACATTTTTCCAGTTTCCTGAAACTTTTCCTGCAAAAGCTTTTGATTTGGAACCACTGCCATAGCCTAAAAAACCAATTTCTCTACCTTCTAGCTCTTCATTTTCATTGAAAGAAGTCTGCAATGCGGAAAGCAAGGCCATGAAAATAGAAGCTGTATACATATTTCCGATTTCCGACGAAGCTCTTTGCGATTTTTCAATTTTTTCATTAATAAACTGAATATAATCCTCAGATTTTGCCACCATCTTTTGTTCTTCCGGGGTTTCGTAGGCTAAACCATTTTCCAGGCTATAGATTTCTGTAAAAACCCTTTTCCCATGAAAAGCATAAGGAAGGTGAAAAATAAGATACTTCCAGGCTTCATAAGGTTTATTTTTTCCTGTAATCTCTTTATAATGCTGGTAAGCTTCCCGGATTCTGTCCTGATAACACTGATTGGAATATTGCCCATCAAAAACAGGCTCATCTGTAAAGACTTCAATTTTATCAGGAAAATTTTCGGAAGCGTTGGCTAGATGTTCTTTTTTGTAATGACGTCTTGGCTTGAAAAAGTCGAAAACACTTTCCGTAGCAACACCCCAGTTATTTTAAATTTCAATTAAATCCGGCTTTGAAGAGACCAAAACAGCGACTGCACCACCGCCTTGTGTATATTCACCGGAAGAAGCCAATTCGTATTTTGCATAATCACTTGCAATGACAACCGCTTTTTTATCAGGATTTGCTCTTACAAAATCCAGAGAATTGTGAAGTGCGTCTACCGCTCCGATACAAGCGAAAGTCATGTCTAACACATCCCAATTTTTAAAACAAATGTCCCCGTATTCTGGTTCCAACACCTTTTCAACCATTTGCATAGCGTACGAAGCTGTTGGTTTTGCAGCATCCAAAGCACTTTCAGTTCCTAAATAAATTCGTGAGATTTCT
>CBFGVN010000306.1:0-4483 GCA_965651845.1 uncultured Chryseobacterium sp.
ATACTCTACTCTTTTTTACTCTTGTCTTCGGCTACGTTATTGGCTCAGAAGAATACTGCAACGAAATTTGCAGTGGCCTATGATCTTGTAGCAACAGTGGATATGTTTAATGCACATAAAAGTTCTATACAAAGCACGCAAGCTTACAAAACACCGGCAAACCTTCCGCAAAATCTTAAAAAATACAGCTCTATTGCAGAAAACGGACTGGTGGAGTATAAAATAAAAAACGGACAAGACAATATAGACAGACTTCCGCTTTCCGACCTGAATGTTCAGTACCAAATTGCTGAAAATACTCCGGTTTATATCGATGGATACGAATTTACGAATACTAAAACGTTAGTATTCGGAGAGATCCTGACAAAAATGGAAGCGAAAGACAAAGACGGCAAAAGAACATTGTTCATTACTACAAAATAAAGTAATTTCCTAGATCATATTTAAATGAAAAGGATGCTCGCTTGAGCATCCTTTTTTAGTATTTATTGTTCCATTTTTTCTTTAATTCTTCGTAGATTTTCTTTTCTGTAGCATTATTTCCCGGCTCGTAAAGCTTCACATCTTTAATTTCCTGAGGAAGAAAATCCTGCTCTACAAAATTTCCCTGGAAAGAATGGGCATACTTGTATTCTTTTCCATAATCCAGATCTTTCATCAATTTTGTCGGAGCATTTCTCAAGTGTAGCGGAACAGGCAGATTTCCGGTTTGTTTCACCAAGGCCAATGCATCATTAATAGCCATATAAGCCGAATTACTTTTCGGGGAAACCGCCAGATAAACCGCCGTTTCACTCAAAATAATCCTCGCTTCCGGATTTCCGATTATATTTATCGCCTGAAAGCAGTTATTGGCAATCACCAAAGCGTTCGGATTGGCCAAACCAATATCTTCCGCCGCCAGAATCAACATTCTTCTTGCAATGAATTTAATATCTTCACCACCTGCAATCATCCTGGCCAGCCAATACACCGCACCGTTCGGGTCACTTCCACGCATCGACTTGATAAAAGCCGAAATAATATCATAATGTTGTTCACCGTTTTTATCATAAAGCGCCATCGTTTCCTGCAGAACTTCAAGCACATCCTCGTTTTTAATTTCCGTTTTTTGGGAGTTTTTTAATTGATTAAAAACAAGCTCTACCGAATTGATCAGCTTTCTAGCATCACCTCCGGAATATTGAATAAACGCTTCTTTTTCAGCGATTTTAAAATCAGTTTTTTCATCCTGATTGTATCTTTGTGCCGCAATGTCTATTAATTCTTCCAGTTTTTCATAGCTCAAAGCCTTTAAAATATAAACCTGGCTTCTCGAAAGCAAAGCCGAAACCACCTCAAAACTGGGATTTTCCGTTGTAGCTCCGATTAAAACAATCCAGCCTTTTTCCACCGCATGAAGCAGTGAATCCTGCTGAGATTTGTTAAAACGATGAATTTCATCAATAAATAAAATCGGTGATTTTCCTGAGAAAAGATTTTGTTTTTTGGCATCTTCGATCACATCACGAACGTCTTTAACTCCTGAAGAAACAGCAGAAAGCTTATAAAATTTCCTGCCAGATTTTTCAGAAATAATCTCTGCCAGCGTAGTTTTCCCTGTTCCCGGTGGTCCCCAGAAAATAAGGGAATTCAGAGAATTGTTTTCCAACATTTTCCTGATCGTTCCTTTTTCTCCGGTAAGGTGCTCCTGCCCAAGAACATCATCTAATGCCTTTGGTCTTAATTTTTCTGCTAATGGAATATTTTGGTTCAAGATTTTTTATTTATTCTTTTTATTAAGTATTTCTTTCAAAAGAGCAATTTGTTCGTCTTTCGATTGTATCAATTTTTCATATACTTCTTGGTTTGTCTGATACAAGTTTTGAACTTCTTGATGACCGACAGAGTAATCTTTTATATCTTGATTATAAACAATTTGATTCTTTAAATCCAAGAGATCTGTAATCTCTGTTTCTAATAATTTTGAAATAGTAAATAATCTGTCTACCGTAAGTTTAGTAGAATTACTTTCTATTTTTGCATAAGAAGCCTGATTAATATCCAGCTGATTCGCCATATATTCCTGACTAAAACCTTTTAATTCTCTATATTTTCTAATATTTTTACCGATTGACTCATTCATAATAAGAATAATTTATTCGTAAAAATAATAAATTATTCCCAAAACATCATTTTGAAATAAAATAATTTTCAAATCTTTGTGAAAATTATTTTTAATATATTTACAACGTAAAAAACAAAAATCTTATGATGAAAAAACTAGTCTCATGGCTGTCGTTCATGACAGTCTTCTGTTTTATGTTACACTCCTGTGTACAAGATGAGATATATTCTTCAACCGATCCCACTTCTAAAGAATATCACTCCAAAAGCTTTTGGAAAGAAGATGAGAAGTACATTAAAAATGTAATGAAGATATATTTCGAACATGAATCTGAAATCAAAAAAATTGGTGGCACTCCTGTATGGGATTATGCCATGAGCATGGGAAAGTATGACGAAACCTTTATGGCAGTTCCTATTGTGGAAAATGATAGAGTTGTAAATACTTTGGTATGTGCACGTTTTGACAAGAAGGTATATTTTAGATACGAAAATTCTGAGAGGAATAATGAGTTTTTTAATAATATCATCTTCGGGAAATATACTCGTTATAAAACCGAACCGCAAAGTAATAAAGAAAAAAGTAACACAAACAAAGGAGTAATGTGTGGAACACGAAGTGTATCCATGTGGTATCCGGATAATGAAAGTAATCCGAATGGTTCAGGACATTGGGAAACCAATTACTATACCAATTGTTATTCCTATCAAGATTATTATGATCCAAGCTGGGAACAAGGAGGTGGCGGATTTGATTATAACGGTGGTGGCGGAAGTGGAGCTGATCCCAACAATCCGGATACAAACCAAAATCCTTGTGAGAAAACGAAAGATATAGTAAACAATCCTAAAATGCAAGCTGGTCTTCAAGAGTTAAAAACACAATCTACTCAAGGAGGTGAAAAGGGTATAAAGTTTAAAGCCGATGGTACTCCTTCTGCTACAATAATAGGAGGAAAGCATAGTGTTAATTTGGGAGATAAAACAGGCTATACGGGTGGTTATCATAATCATACACCAACTGGAATCCCTATGCTATCTCCTCCAGATATTGATCAATTATTAGGATTTGCAAGAGCACAGCCCACTTCTAATCCTTCTAACGTTAATGATGCTTATTTAGGGATGATTGCTCCAAATGGTATGCATTATGTTATTTGGTTTAATGGAACTTATCAAGATGCTATAACAACTTTTTCGCAAGCAGAGTTGGATAATTATGTTATTACATATCAAAGTATTAGTGATGTTATGTTATTAGATTCCCAATATTCTGCTGATCATTTGAATTTAAATACCAAAGGAGTTGAGACATTATTTTTTGATATTTTAAAAAAAATGGGGTTAGATGGAAAAGTTAATTTGCAAAGAATAGAAAGTGGTGGCATCATTAAAAATATTAATTTAGATAGTAATAATCAGCCAGTTCCAACGGCTTGTCCATAAGAAATTAAAAACATAAAAAATATGAAAACAATAAATATTAAGACAATAATATTTTTTAGCTTTTTTATAAGCTTTTTCTCTTGTAAAGCCCAAGAGTATCCATTAAATACTGATTTTAGAAACATTCCTAATTATTCTTATCTAAAAGATATAAATAATGAATTGAATCAATTCATAGGAACTTATAATGGAGTTTTTAATGGTAATCAAATTACTTTATATATTACAAAAGAACCACATAAACTAATACAATATGTAGATCAAAAATTCTACAGAGATGTTTTATCTATTAGATTTATTATTAAGAATTCCTCACAAACTGTTTTGCAAGACACTAAAAATATGAACTTTCAATCTAATCAGACTCAGCATACTATCTATAGCACAATAATTAATCCATATCATAATTTATTGATGTTGTCTTATGGGGGAACAAATTGTGGTGTTGGTTGGGGAAGCATACGTTTGAAAAAAATTAATACTAACCAAATCTCATGGGAGTATCGACCTAACGATACTATTCTTGATAGTAGTAGATGCCCAAATGGAACAGATACAACAATATATCTTCCCGAGACAAAAGATTTAATTTTTACTAAACAGTAGTGAAGAGTTTAATAGTATGTTTATGGATGTCTTTTGTATTTTCTTGTAAAGCTCAACAAATCTATCCATTAAATACAGATTTTGATGAGATCTCTCAAAATTCATATTTAAAAGATATAAATCATGAACTCGATCCTTATGCTGGCACTTACAAAGCAATATTTAATGGGAATGAAATTACTTTATTTATTACTAAGCAGGAACATAAACTAGAAAAAACAGCACAAAAGGATTATTATATAGATGCTTTAGTCATAAAATATATCGTAAAAAATACAACTGGCAGTATTTTTCAAGATACACAAAATAATAATTTGTATAACAT
>CBFGVN010000307.1:0-4469 GCA_965651845.1 uncultured Chryseobacterium sp.
GTAAATCGAAGCATTGGCTACCAAATCACTGTCAGACGAAGTTTTAATCACTTTATTAAAGAAATCGTTGGAATTGGCAAAATCGTCCTGAGCAGCGTAAGCTGTTCCGATTTCATACTGCGCATCATCATAATAATCAGAGCCAGGATATTTCGATAAAAGATTTTTCAGGTTGGTAATTTTTGCCTGCGTATCTCCTTTAAAGCCTAAAGCCATCGCTTTCTGGTACAAGGTATAATCCGTTGCATCTTCGTTCTTATCATAAATTGCGATCGCTTCATTCAGATTATTATTGGCATAATTAATATCTGCCAAACGAAGTTCCGCATCGTTTTTAAACTCAGGTTTCGGGTTGGTTAAATATTGCTTAAAATAGGTTTCTGCCTGATCGAATTTTTTAGATTTAAAATAAGCATATCCCAAATCGTAAGGCAACTGCTGTTTTTCAGGGAAATTTTCGTTAAGCAGTTTTTCATAACGAACAATCGCTGAAGGGTAATTTCCTTTCTGATAATATACCTGTCCCAGCCAATACAAAGCCCTGCTGTTGAATTCTTTATTAATATTAAATTCTAAACTTCTAAGAAAATATTTCTCCGCTTCATCATAATTTCCTTTATTAAATTCTTCCGTTCCCAATAAATAGGAAACTTCCTGATCTACCTTATCAATTTCCGGAGTAGAATCCTGAAGCTTGTCAATGGCATTCAATGTTTCCTTATAATTTCCTGAATACAGGTACGATTTCACCAAAAGCGACCTCATTTCCGGCGCATTAGGATCATTCTGATTTTCATTGATGTAATTTTGAATAACCGTTGATGCACTTTCGAACGGGTTACCGATATCGTAGCTTAACTTTGCATATTGTTCGTGCGCCAGTTTTTTAACCTTCGGATCATAATCCATCTGATAAGAAGAACGGAAAGCCGATAAGGCTTCCTGTTTTTTATCCACCGCTAAATATGCATTTCCAAGCTGATAGTAAGCATTTTGAGCCAAAGCGGAATTGCTGTTTAAAAGCTGGTTATAATAAGAAACCGCTTCATCATATTTTTTAAGCTGAGCAGCTACAAATCCCATCTCATAAAGGTCATTTTCAGACGGATTTTGCTGAACATTTAAATAATCTTTTAAGTGAGGATAAGCAGAATTGTAATCACCCTTCATGAAGTAACTTTCACCGATAATCTTGTGAACTTCCGCTTTGTAAGAATCTGAAATATCTTCGTTAAGCAAAGCTGTTCCCTCAGAAATTGCCTTGTCGTAATCCTTATCATTATAATACATCTGAACATAGTAAGGACGCACCAGCTTCGAATATTTCGGCTGATCTTTTACAGAATCAAAATACTGGAAAGCCTTGTCATTCTGCCGGTTTGAATAATACAAATGTCCCAACATATAAGCAATATCGCCCTTTTGGGATTCATCTGCCGTTTTATAAGCTTCTTCCAGCGCGTCTGTTGCACCTTTAGAATCTCCCATCATGAATTTGGCATACCCAAGCTTCAGAATGTATTGTGTATTTTCTTCTTTTGAAAGCTGATACTGATTAACCTTTTTTAAAGTTTCCAATGCTTTTGGGAAATCTTTTTTAGCTAAATAATAATCAGCCAGCGGTAAATTGGCCTGAGCAAAATAGGCAGAATTCGGATACTCTTTCATGAAGGCGGTTAAACCTTCTTCTGCATGATTTTTCTGCAGAATTACTCCGATTACATTATCAAAAAACTGTGCTGCCTCCTTTCTCGATCTCGACAAATTCTGGTTATAGAAGTATTGTCGGGCATATTCGTACTGGGAAGCATTGTATATTTTGGTCTGATAAAGATTTTCGGCTAGATTGAACCTGTAGTTTTCTTTTTGAGTAAAGTATTGAGACTGTTGAGCATCGGAAATTCCGAAATACAACACGGCAGTCGCTAGAAGTATTTTTTTTGAGTTCATTAATTCAAATTTTAAAATGTTTAGGCCTTGAAAAAGAATGGCTGTATATTTTAAATTTAAGGGTAGATTTTATCCACAATTTATCAACGAAAATATTGAAAAGATATTGTATAAACAAGTGTTTTAACATATTGTTAATTTGTGGATTATTTTTTAATACTTCTTAACTTTTCCATAAGAAATCTTAAGAAAATTTAAATTATATCAGAGAAATAATTACATTTGCTTTTTTCAAATCAAATATAGAATTGAATGAGTCAACTTTTTAGAAGAAAAATCTATTCAGATTCAGATACATCTACTCATCTTTTGAGGGTTTTAGGTGTTTGGGACATTGTATTTTTTGGTATTTAGGCGATTATAGGTGCACGAAGTTACAGCAGTTTGGGAGAAGCCGTTTTCAGAGGAGGTCCCGGCGTTATCTTACTATATTTGATCTGCGGTTTTGCCTGCGGTTTTACGGCACTTTGCTATGCAGAATTTGCCAGTAGAATCCCCACTGCAGGTTCTGCTTATACCTATGCTTATGCAAGTTTCGGGGAGTTAATCGCCTGGATCATCGGCTGGGCTCTCATCATGGAATATTCTTTCGGAAATATTTACGTTGCTTTCTCTTGGTCGGATTATTTTACAAGTTTTCTGGAACGTCTGGGAATGCATATTCCTGATTATTTAACCTGCAGCTACACCGAAGCCAAAAAGGCATTTATGAACGGTTCTGAAAACAAAGAACTGCTTAACGCCTGGAAAAATGCACCATTGATCGGGAACTTGAAATTCATTGTTGATGTTCCTGCTTTGGTTATCAATGGGTTAATTACATGGTTATGCTATGTTGGCGTAAAAGAAAGTAAAAACTTCAATAATGCTTTGGTTATCTTAAAATTAGCCGTTATCGTCTTGGTAATTCTGGTTGGTTTTGCTTATATTAATACAGATAACTGGACACCTGTAAACCCGGAAACTCAGGTGGCTTCCTTCATGCCGAATGGTTTTGCGGGAGTGATGAGTGCCGTGTCCGGAGTTTTCTTTGCCTACATAGGTTTTGATGCGTTGAGTGTACTTTCTGAAGAAACAAAAGATCCGCAGAGAACATTACCGAAAGGGATGATCCTTTCATTGGTTCTATGTACTTTCATTTATATTGCTTTAACCTTAGTATTAACCGGAATGGTTGATTACAGAAAGTTCGACGGCGTTGGAGATCCTTTATCATTCATCTTTGAAAAAACAAATGCCAATGTTGCCTGGATGGAACTTGTCGTTTCTTTTGTGGCAATTGTGGCGATTACAACTGTATTATTGGTTTTCCAGATGGGACAGCCAAGAATCTGGTATGCGATGAGCCGTGACGGACTAATGCCGCAGAAGTTCCAGGAGGTTCATCCAAAATATAAAACCCCGTCATTTGCCACTATTATCACAGGGATTGTTGTAGGAATTCCTATTTTATTTACCGATAAAACGTTCATTTTAGATTTTACAAGTATTGGAACGATCTTCGCCTTTGTATTGGTTTGTGCAGGAGTTTTGATGCTTCCTGCAAAGGAAAAAATCAAAGGTAGGTTTCATCTTCCTTATATAAATGGAAAGATTATTTTCCCTGTTATTTTCATAGGATCATTAATTGTTTTCTATATTTTCGAACCGCAGTTTTTCCAAAGCCTGATGGACTGGAAAGATCCGAAGGAAGGAGAATTCAGAGCTTCTATTTTCTTCTTTATCCTGATTAATTTAGTTCTTTGTGTTTTCACTTTTGTTAAAAACTTTTCATTAATTCCTTTAATCGGGTTAAGTTCATGCTTATATCTTTTAACAGGAATGAGCCACGAAAACTGGTTCTGGTTCGGACTTTGGTTTGCTATTGGTCTTGTGATCTATTTCTGCTACGGCTATAGAAACAGTAAACTCAGAAGAGCTTAGATATTTCAATATCGACAAACTTTAATAAGTAAAATATAACTGAAAAGGCAAAATTGTGATGTTACAATTTTGCCTTTTGTTCTTTAATTAAATTTGGCGAACTTATTGCTTTAGATTTTTTAAACTTAAACTAAAGCACCATGTCTGAAAGAATAAAAACCTTCAAAGAATTTTATCAGTTTTATCTTACGGAGCATAGTAAAATGGGTACCCGTATTTTTCATTTTATAGGAACTTTGCTTGTCTTTGTTGTGATTGGTTATGTTATCAGTTCAGGTAAAGAAAGATTCCTGTGGTATATCCCTATTTTCGGTTATGGCTTTGCGTGGTTCAGCCATGCCGTGATTGAAAAGAACTCACCCGCAACCTTCAAATATCCGATCTGGTCATTGATCTCGGATTTTAGATTGTTTTTTGAACTGCTGATCGGGAAACAGAAGTTCACAGGAATTCCGGTAAAGAAACCGATGGAATAGTTTTTTTTGAGATAAGGTTAAAAAATTAGATTAAAACAATGGTTAAATACTTTGTTGAGACCATCTCAGGATTTCAAACATTGTGAAATTTCAGCAACAAAACATACAAAGTTTGTATGA
>CBFGVN010000308.1:0-4444 GCA_965651845.1 uncultured Chryseobacterium sp.
AATATTTTTTTATAGATTTTTATAGTAATCTTTTAAATTTATATTAAAAAATAATATTTAATTAAGCCGTTGCATCCGGAGTAAATACTCTTTGTGCCAGTTCCTGATCAAAAAGATAAAGAGCAGACGGGTTATCGCTTACCATTTTAATTTTAGTTACATATTGAGATGCACTCGCTTCTTCTTCCACTTGCTCATTGATGAACCATTGTAAGAAAGAAGTCGTCGCAAAATCGCCTTCTTCATTGGCATTTTTCACAATATTAAAGATGCTTTTCGTTACTTTTTTCTCATGTTCCAACGCTTTTTCAAAAATGTCGATGGCATTTTCGAATTCGTGCGGTGGTTTTGGAATTTCTCCTATGATGATTTCACCTCCTACGTCATTCAGATAATCAAACATCTTGTCAGCGTGCATCAGTTCTTCTTTGCTTTGCACTCTAAAATAATTGGCAATCCCATCCAGATCTTTTCCTGAAAACCATGCAGACATTGAGAGATAATATTGTGCAGCGTATTGTTCGTGAGCTATTTGTTCGTTAATTAATTTTGCAATTTTCTCGCTAACCATAAGTAATAAATTTATAGCCAAAATTAGGGAATAAATGCCCGAAATCAAAAGATTTAATTAAAATTAATAGAAAAAGAGCGGAATAAATTCCGCCCTCATAACATTAAAAAATCAAAATTATAAACTATTAATTTGCATCCGGAGTCGCTGTATTCATTGGTTTCTTCATCATTCTATCTCCTTTCATGCCTCTTTCCTTCATCGCTGCTTTTCTTTGCTCCATTTTAGCTTTTCTGTCCGTCTGCCATTTATCGTACTGCTCCGGCGTTAAAATATTCTTCATATCTGCATCCATCTGTTCTCTCTTCGCTTTCATCTGCTCCATCTTAGCCTGTCTCTGGTCTTTATTTTTATCAAATTCGGCTTTCATTTCAGCTTTTCTTCTTTCGTGAAGCGCTTTGATTTTCTCCACCTGACCTTGATTAAGGTTTAAATCTTTTTGCATCTGAGCTAAATGCTCCTGCTCTCTTTCTTGCATTTTCTGATGCATCTCAGCTCTTTTTGCCTGTTTATCCTGTGTAGTCGTCTGTTGAGCCATTGCCAAACTTCCTATTCCGATAAATGCTATTGCTAAAACTAATTTTTTCATCTTTTTAAATATTTAATTAATTGTTATACATCTTTTTGATTATTAGTTAAATTAAAAGTTAAATGAAATTATTCATAAAAAAAGTTAAATTTTAATATAAAATAATTAATTAGCAGAAAAATAAAAGAGCAGATCATTACAACCTGCCCTTCACACCACTTAAATATAATATATGAAAATTAATTTTTTGCAAATCCGTTTCGGAAACCCCCGTTTCCTCTACCTTCATTTCCTCTGTTTTGTTCTCTCGGTGCAGAATTTTCACCTCTTCTGGAACCTCCATCATTTCTGAAACCACCACCATTATTTTCTCTTCGTGGAGCACTTTCTCTTCTCACTTCACCTCCTCTGAAACCTCCGCCTCTATTCTCGATTCTTTCAGCACGGAAACCTCCGTTGTTTCTTACTCCATTGTCATTGTTCCCTCTGAAACCTCCATTGTTTCTTACTCCGTTGTTATCATTTCTGAATCCTGAGTTATTATTATTTCTGTTATCAGACTGATTACGGAAACCACCATTATTACCATCTCTCACCGGTCCTCTGAATCCGTTATTCGGTCTCTGACTTCTTACAATATTGAAAGTCGGATTATCATATCTTCGGAATTTCGCTCTGTCTACTCTGTAGATATTGATATTTACGTTTCTGTAACGAGGCATCGGTCTGCAGATTGAAGCATAATGCGTTCTTCTGTAATTCTGGAAATAGACAACAGGGCTATAACCGCGATAATAATTATTTTGGAAAACCACAAAAACTCTAGGTCCCATAATTCTCTGTAACGCATAGAATCTATCGTAGTACCATCTATCCGGATTGTATCTGTAAAAATTATTCCAGGCCGAAAAACTTACATACAGATTATTCAATCTTAAAATCTGATCGATTTGCCAGCGGCTTAATCTATTTTGATTGAAAAACACATTCCAGTTGATGCTTACAATACTGTTCCTGTAGTCGTTATAGTTGGTCTGGTAATAATCACTTGGATAGTAATCCTGAGGATAGTTGTAGTAATAATCATCAGGGAAATAGTTTTGATCATCTTCATCACTGTAATATCCATCATTCTGATAATACCCGTCATCATCACCCCATCCGTTATTTGGATACTGCTGAGCAAACGACAGTGTCGCCAGACTCATTGCAAAACCGATTAATATTTTTTTCATTTCTATAGTCGTTATTGGTTAATATATAGTAGAATATCTCTATTCTATCTTTTGGATATAAATACAAAAAAGAAGTTAAATCTTTCGATAAAACTTCTTTTAAATTATTATTAACTAATTGATAATCAAATGTTAAATTTACAACCTTCCGCTATCTTTTATCCAATCTGCTATTTTTTGATTAAAATTTTTCTGCTCTTTTAGGTCTTCCAGATTCAGATGCATTCTGTATCTCCAGTAATGAGGGAAAACCGCAGGATTATTGATTCTTTCATTATTTAAATTCTCATTCGCTAACTCTTTATCCGTCGCTAAAAACTCCTGAATCGGGAAAATAGCGAGCATCGCATCATTATAAAGATGCTGCTTCATAATAATTTCCGCCAGATGAGCATCCATATCTTCAGGAGCCTTTCCGTATTGCGTTAACTGCTGATTAAAATATTTCTGAGTAAGAGCGGGATCTTCCTGCCACCATTGTCTCAAAGTTGAACTGTCGTGAGACGAAGCGGTTACCACATTCAGGTAACTTGCATTTTTCGGGTTGTAAAACGGAATGTCATCAGAAGGCATACGCTGAACTTTCAAGGCGATAATGGCCAATTCGTCCATCACTACAGGGACACAATCCGGAACCATCCCCAAATCTTCGCCACAAATCAGCATTTTGGTAGCATTCAGCAGCACTGGAAGTTTTTCCATCGCTTTTTCATACCAAAGATGATCCTGTCTTCTGAAGAAATAATCGTGATACAGGTCGTAAATTGATTTTTTCTCCCAATCCGAAAGATATTTGTAAGAATCTGTACGGTACACATTAAATCTCGGATGATATACAATCTGCCCGTTTTTTTCTTCTATTAAAAACAATACATTCGCACAAAGTGAGATCAGCTGTTCCTCAATCGGACCACGTGGATTTTTCTTAAAAAAATCGGATAATTTTCTCTGAGTATTAAATTCTTCTTTAAAAGAATACGTTCCATCCTGATTATTATTAATAAATTCAAGAGCCTTACCGCTGTTTTCGCCAAAATAATTCCAAAGAATCTGATCGTTGATAAATGGCTTGCAATATCTGTCAAAATTAAACGGAATATGCCACGCATTAAACTCTTCCAAGGTAATCGGCACTGCAGGATAAAAATATCCTAAAATTCCTTGTGTAGCAGAAATCGGCATTCTCCAGATTCTGAAAAACCCTAGAATATGGTCGATTCTCATCGCATCAAAATACTGCTCCAATGCTTTGAATCTGTTTTTCCACCACTTGTAGTCGTTGGCCTTCATAGCTTCCCAATTATAGGTTGGGAATTCCCAATTTTGTCCCAATTCCGTAAACTGATCCGGCGGTGCTCCAGCCTGGAAATCCATTCCAAAAAGTTCGGGTTCAGTCCAAGCCTCAACGGAATGCCTGTAAATCCCGATCGGCAAATCTCCTTTTACGGAAATTCCTAAGCTGTGGGTATAATCGATCGCCTCTTTCAATTGCTTATGAAGCTGATACTGAACCCAGGCGTGAAGCATCGAAGCATCATAATCTTTACTTTTTGCCGTAAAAAATGGAGCTATTTTTCCTGCAATATATTTTTTATGGGTCTTCCATTCGTTGAAATTCGGTGTTTTGTATTTATCCCTCAACACACAGAATGCAGCATAGGGAACCAGCCAGCTTTCATTGTCTTTAATGAATTTTTTAAAGTTCCTGTCTTTATAAATTTTTTCTTTATCTTCATTAAAAACCGCTTTCAGATATTTCCATTTTCCGGAAATCATCTTTTCGTAATCAATTAATTCTAAGGAATTTAATTCTTTTTTTTCTTTTTTATACTCTTCAACTAAATCTTTCGGTAAATTAAAATCAAGATTTTCCAAAGAAATATATTGCGGATGCAGAGCGTACACAGAAACCGCTGCGTAAGGATACGAATCAGTCCAGGTATAATTAGCCGTTGTATCATTGATCGGGAGAATCTGAATAATTCCAAGATTGGTTTCTGCTGCCCAGTCCGCCAGCTTTCTCATATCAGAAAATTCTCCGACTCCAAAGCCGTCTTCCGTTCTTAAAGAGAAAATAGGAACAGCAACTCCAGCATCATGATACATCTG
>CBFGVN010000309.1:0-4439 GCA_965651845.1 uncultured Chryseobacterium sp.
CGTTGCCGGAAGCTCTTCTTTTGAAGAATCTACTTTATTAATAACAATATAAATAGGCTTGTTTGATCTTCTTAACAGACTGTAAATTTCGTAATCCGTATCTGTAAGACCTTCTTCTACATTCATCATAAAAATGATAGAAGTAGCTTCATCTACGGCCAATTGTACCTGCTTGCGGATTTCTTCTTCAAAGATATCATCCGTTCCCACGTCGTAACCTCCCGTATCAATTACCGTAAAGTCTACCCCATTCCAGTCAGATTTTCCGTAATGGCGATCTCTGGTAACACCTGCAGTGGAGTCTACGATAGCCTCTCTTCTTTCCAGTAAACGATTAAAAAGCGTGGATTTTCCTACGTTGGGACGCCCAACGATTGCGACAATATTCGACATAAAAATGTTTAATAATTTAATTATTAATGGGTTTCTCCAACTCTTGGAGCCCAATTTTTTTTGCAAAGATAGTTTTTTTATTTCATTTGATTTTGTGGGGCAACAGTATGCGGATAAGCATTAATTATTAAAACAATCTATAAATTTTTCAATCCTGCATTTATACTCTTCAAAAATGATTAAAAATAATTCTTTGGATATCAACGGATAAAGAAGTTTGCAAATGGTTTTGGTGAATTAATCTTTATTTTTGATTTTCATATTTAAAATAAATTCTATAATTTCGCGCCATTGAAACAGAGACTCATGGTGTAGCGGTAACACTACTGATTTTGGTTCAGTCATCTGGGGTTCGAATCCCTGTGAGTCTACCATTCATAATGAAACCACTTGAATATCGAGTGGTTTTTTTTATTTTAAATGAATTTCTTTAAGTAACAGATTTATTTTCAAAACTAATTTCTAATACCTCTCCAATGGTTTTAAATTGATTGTCTGCTTGTTTTTCATTTTGAGGAATTTCCTCTCTGAACCTTAAATCCAAAGAAACCGGAATTATATAATCTCCACGTTCAATGTATAATTTTAATTCGTTGTCTTTTGAAAGTTTATACACAAAATTAGTCTCACTTACTTTTTTGAATCCTTTCCGGATAATATAGTTTTTAAACTCGAAATTCTTTCTTTCCATATTGTTTCGTTTTTTATCAAATATAATATAAAAACTGTTATATCAAGAAAGTAGGTTCAAAATTTCAACCCATTATCTTCCAGAATTAAAATAATTTTAATTTAATATCTGGAAATCACAACCCATGCAGAACCTGTACTTTGCACGACAATTCCTCTTCCCATATCATTATTGTTTAATCCGTAATTGGAAAAATTCCCGCCATTAATTCTGAATGTCCCCGAAATTGTAACATTTCCTGTCGTATCATTAATTAAATTATAAATTTTCCCCATATTCGAAGCACTTGCAGCGGGCAAAGCAATGTTTCCGGAGACAAGTAATGTATAATCATCGGCGGCAACCATACCTGAAGACAACGTACGGATTTTTCGGTCTGCAGAAGAAATTATTTTAATCCAACGATTGACAGAAGGATTGCCATCAAAATAATAGTATCCCGTTGAAGTCACTTCCAATGTTTGACCTGAAGGAGCAGAATCCGGAGCCGTAACGTAAATTAAGGCATTGGTTTGTGAAGAAGTATAGTTTTTGGTTTTCAGAAGATCCCCGGAAATTCTTGGAGCAATAATTCCGTCAAATTTTGCAGCATCTGTAGGGTTTCCGGCTACTTCTAGTGTGGCATTTGGAAAATCTGTATTTACCCCAACCTGGGCATAAGCAAAAGAGCCTACCAATAATAGGGCAGGAAATAATTTTCTTGTCATTGTATGTTGTTTTTTCAGCAACAAATATATGTTTTATTTTAAAATTTTATTGATTTTAATTAAAATTTTAAAATAATTTACAAAAAAAGACAGTCAAATCGACTGTCTTCGTAAATATTATGTTAAGTAATTAAATTTATTGTAAATCAAACCTGTCTGCGTTCATCACTTTTACCCATGCAGAAACAAAATCATTCACAAACTTAACGTGAGCATCAGAACTTGCATATACTTCTGCAATCGCTCTCAATTCCGAATTTGATCCGAAAACAAGATCAGCACGCGTTGCCGTCCATTTTTTCTCGCCCGTCTTACGGTCAGTTCCTTCGTAGAGTTCATTATCAGGAGAAACTGATCTCCATTGGGTATTCATATCTAAAAGATTGATGAAAAAATCGTTTGTCAATACTCCGGGATTTTGGGTGAAAATTCCGTGTTTTGAACCATCAAAATTGGTATTTAAAGCTCTCATTCCTCCGATTAACACGGTTAATTCGGGTGCGGTAAGATTTAATAATTGGGCTTTATCAATTAATAAAGATTCTGTGGAAACCGAAAACTTTCTTTTCAGATAATTTCTGAAGCCGTCTGCTGCAGGCTCCAGATACCCCATCGATTCTACATCTGTCTGCTCCTGAGAAGCATCCATTCTTCCTGGTACAAACGGTACAATAAGATTATGCCCTGCATCTTTGGCAGCCTTTTCTACAGCAGCGCTTCCTGCAAGAACAATAAGATCTGCTAATGACACTTTTTTACCACCAGCCTGAGTTTCATTAAATTCTTTCTGAATATTCTCCAAAACACTTAAAACTTTTTGAAGCTGAGTCGGATTATTTACCGCCCAATATCTCTGAGGGGCTAAGCGGATTCTGGCTCCATTAGCGCCCCCTCTCTTGTCACTTCCTCTGAATGTGGATGCCGATGCCCAGGCTGTTGAAACCAATTCGGAAACACTTAATCCGGAATTTAAAATTGTTGATTTTAATGCTTCAACATCGGAATTATTGATCAGAACATGATCCACTTCAGGAATCGGATCCTGCCAGATTAACTCTTCTGCCGGAACATCCGGCCCTAAGTAACGGGCTTTCGGTCCCATATCTCTGTGGGTAAGCTTATACCATGCTCTGGCAAAAGCATCCGCAAAAGCATCCGGATTTTCGTAAAATCTCCTTGAAATTTTTTCATACACCGGATCAAATCTCAACGAAAGATCTGTCGTAAGCATCGTAGGTTTATGTTTTTTTGAAGAATCGAATGCATCCGGAATAATATCTTCACCGTTTTTAGCCACCCATTGATGCGCTCCTGCAGGGCTTTTCGTTAATTCCCATTCATGCTCAAAAAGGTTTTTGAAGAAATAATTGCTCCATTGGGTTGGCGATTCTGTCCAGGTAACTTCCAAACCACTGGAAATAGTGTCGCCGCCTTTCCCGGATTTGTAGGAACTGTTCCATCCTAACCCCTGCAATTCTACTCCTGCTCCTTCCGGTTCTTTATCCACATGATCTGCGGGTCCTGCTCCGTGAGTTTTTCCGAATGTATGCCCACCTGCGATTAATGCTACTGTTTCTTCATCATTCATTGCCATTCTTCCGAATGTGTCACGAATATCTTTTGCAGCAGCGATCGGATCTGGATTTCCGTCGGGACCTTCAGGATTTACATAGATAAGTCCCATTTGTACCGCCGCCAAAGGTTTTTCTAAATTTCTTGAATGATTAATCTCCGAATCATCATCGCTTGGCAGGACAGCGTGCTCTTCCACAACTCCCGGCGAGCCATGCGCATAACGCAAATCTCCACCCAGCCATGTTTTTTCCGAACCCCAATATACATCCATATCCGGTTCCCAAACATCTTCACGGCCTCCTGCAAAACCAAACGTTTTGAATCCCATCGATTCCAAAGCAATATTTCCGGTAAGGATTAAAAGGTCTGCCCAGGAAATTTTTTTCCCGTATTTTTGTTTAATCGGCCATAATAATCGTCTGGCTTTATCCAAATTCACGTTATCTGGCCAGCTGTTCAAGGGTGCAAAACGCTGCTGCCCTGCTCCTGCGCCTCCTCTTCCGTCACCAACACGATACGTTCCTGCGCTATGCCAAGCCATACGGATAAACAAAGGACCATAATGTCCGAAATCCGCCGGCCACCAATCCTGAGAGTCTGTCATTAAAGCATGAAGATCTTTTTTTACAGCTTCCAGATCCAGGCTTTTGAAAGCTTCAGCATAATTGAAATCTCCATCCATCGGGTTTGATAAAGATGAATGCTGACGAAGAATATCTACTCTGAGCTGATCCGGCCACCAATCTAAATTTTTGGTGCCGCCGCCGGCTACACTTTGTTTTTTCATCGTTCCGTTATGAAACGGGCATTTACTGATGTCATTCAAATCTTTTTCCATTGTCGTTTAAATTTTTTATGTTGATTACGGTTAATTTTGTTGTTTATAAGCAAGACAAACTTACAATAGTTAAAATATAAATACAATCTATCAAAAATATTTTTATAATAGTTAAAAACAATAATAAATTACAAATCATTGATTCCCTGAGAACAAGACTTTAAAAGGTATAATAATTCAATTAAGTTAGCAAAATTTTATATTAATTTAAATAAAGTGAAAAGCGGAGTACGCA
>CBFGVN010000310.1:0-4421 GCA_965651845.1 uncultured Chryseobacterium sp.
CCTGCGCGGTCCCCTGCCCCGCCCAACCCGCCCCGTGTCAGCCGCCCCCCGAAGCAGTCGAAGGATTATTTTTTTAAGACAATCAAAATAAAAACCGACGAAAATTTCATCGGTTCCTTATTATTTAGTTTTCATAAAAGTCGGTATCTTCATTTGTGATTTTCACAAGATATTCAATCCCGTCAATCGCTTTTGAAATGATCTGATTTCGTAGAATATTCGCCATATTTTCCCAATACGCTCTTCCATAGAAAGAATAATTTTGCGGAACAATTTCTACCTCAACAGTCCGGATAAATCCTTCTTTCGGCTTGTTGCTGATCATTGTACCCCGTTTTACCCTTACATCTTTTACCTCGTCTTTCAGCACCATTCTGCAATAGTTTTTTACGTCTTCCAGGGAAATGATTTTATCTCTCGTCGTTAAAGCATATTTATACGCCTGGATGCTGTCTGTTCCTTTCTGTTCTTCCGCTCCGCCTATGGTTTCGGTAAGAAGGATCAGGGTTTGGGATTTTAGCTGATTCGAAAGCTCAGTTCCGGGACGCATATGATTGGCCAGCGTAGAATGAGTAACCCAAAACGAAGCGTAGGTATGATCTGTTTTATCCACAGGCTCCATGATGACGTAGTTCAGTTCTTGTTTGATGCTTCTTTTTGCATTGTTCACTTTCTGCACCATCGATTTCATCTTATCAGACATTTCACTTAAAACACCTTTCACATTATCTCTGTTTAATAAAGAAAAAGCTGCAATTTCGTCTCTTGTCAGTTCCAGGACATTGGCAATCATATCTACTGCATTTCTGTTGGTAAAACGCTCCATTCCGCCTTTTCTTACCGTGTATAAGCCTTTTCTCAGATCATCATTCGGAGTGAAAGGAATTTCTGTGTATCTTCTTCCGTCACCGTCCTGAACTTCATCAACATATAAAAAATGTTCACCTTCATCGGTAACTAGCGGAATATTATTTCCCATAATATCCAAACTATATTCTGTTTTTTTCCAACCGCGATTATAAATAGGAAAAGCATTAAGTACAAAAGAAAAATTATCCAGAATTTCTGCAGAAAACTGTGGTGGAAATTCGAAAGTAAGCCACAGATAACGTTTTCCGTCAATATGCTTGGTGATTTCTTCTTTATAATCAACAAAATCCAAATTCTCAGGAAGCTTTCCCGGTTCGGAAAATAACGAGTCTGAAAGTCCCGAAATCTCTATAAATTTATGATGATAAATGCTTTTCACATCTTCAATCAATTTGTTCTGAATCGATTGCTCACGGAACATCTGCTCATATCCGTCTGTCTGATTATTTTTAAGGTAAGTAAGCCCTTCTTTTACAAATAAAGGATTTCCGCTGCTGGAAACGGTAATATACGGTAATAATTTATAGACAAAATCCAGATGCTCAAAAGCCGGATTTGAACAGTAAATACTTACATATTTAGGAAAATTTTCGTTATCATATTTTGAAACATTAATACCAATTGTAATTTTTCTGTAATCTTCCGGTTTTCCCTGAAATCTTGCAATCGGAATTTTATTTAGCCTGTCATCCACACTGTAGCAGGTATTTCCGACAAACATAATCGAGGTTTGTGCTTTATTAATTCTAATATTTCCCACCGGAGTAAATGGAATATTAATCTGCTTATCCGACTCCGATTTTACCGTGGAAGTCATCTGTTTTCTGAAGAAAAACTCGGTGTGTTCCAATAAAACTTCAGAAGATTCGTAAGGCTGTGTAAAAGCAATCGCATGAGCCGGAATCGGGTGTGTATAAATGGACGGCGTTAATAATTTTGCCAGCTTTTCTAAAATTCTGGCGTTTACCGTTTGTATTTCGTTATTGGCTTTAAATATTTCAGTACTGAAAGCGTCGATCAATAATTTCACGAAAGGATCCAGAGACTGTGGACTTTTCAATCCCCAAACTTTGGTCGCGTTCTGAAGCATTCTCGCTTTTACGGATTCTTTGGAATAAATATTTTGGTCTAAATTCATAATTCTGGTTACAGTTTCAATATTTAATCAATTGACATCGGGCTCAGAAACAATTCCGTGGAAAAACTGAAGCGCTCTCCCGTGGCTTCCATTTTTGCATTGATGGCGATCTTTACTTTCTTTTTGATTTCGGTGTGTTCTTTTGTATCGTAGCTGTGCTCTACAAACTGAATGTGAGCATCAATCTGTGGCTGAACGATCCGGGGCTCGTATTCCTGTATCTGTCTTTTTAGGCTTTTTATGAAAACAGTTTCCCAGACGGCACTTGTGACTCCATTATCGAATTCCAGATTCCAAACGTCGTTTCCGTAATTTTCATCATATCTGTTCTCGCCTTTTTTGGTAGTGATCAGCAACATGATATTGTGGGCAATACTTTCTCCCATGTCGCAGGTATCAATACTTCCTCCCTCCGTCATTAAAGTAGACGGTATAAAAGGCATTCTGTAATTTGGTGTGTCCATGATTTCAACTTCTTAATTTTTTACTTCATAATTCTCGTTTACTTGAAAAGAGATACCAAATTAATCATTTTTCACGAAATAAATTAAGATAATATTTTCAATTATAAGTAAAGTTTTAATTTGAAATGCTCGGCAAGGTCAAAACAGGAGTGTTTGTACTTTCCGGAGATCTCCGGAGAATTAAAACATAGGTGTTTGTCCTTTCCGGAGGAGTTGTTTTGGTTAAAACAAGCTGTGGGAATATTCCGGAGGGCTCCGGAGAGTTAAAACATAGGTGTTTGTCCTTTCCGGAGGAGATCGATAGCTTTTGGTATTATTGCTTAATGAGTTTGAGAGTTTGAGGGTTTTGTGAGAGTGAAAAAAAAACTGCCCGACAAGTCAGACACTTTTGAAATTTATTCTTGAATTTTATTATTTCGATTAATAAAATAATAAACGGGAAGTCCGAGGAGAACCATCAGGAATCCAGGCCAGGTGTATTGTTGTTTATAAATTAATAATAAAATACAGAACCCCGTCCCGATCAGTAAATAAATAATCGGTGTTAATGGATATAGCCATGTCTTGTAAGGTCTTTCCAGATTCGGTTGTTTGAATCTTAAATAAATTACTCCAAAAACCGTAATCATATAAAATAATACAATCACGAAAGAAATCATATCCAAAAGATTTCCGTACTGACCGCTTAAACAAAGGATAGAAGCCCAAACACCCTGCATCCAGAGTGCATTGGCAGGAACTTCATTTTGGTTGTTCTTTTCTGCCTGCTTGAAAAACATTCCGTCTTTTGCCATGGTTTGAAAAACTCTTGCTCCGGCTAAGATCAGTCCGTTGTTGCATCCGAAAGTCGAAACCATTACCAAAACAGCAATAATCGCCGTTCCGGCACTTCCGAAAATAAAATGAGACGCTGCAACCGCTACCCTGTCATTTTCCGCAAAAGCGATAGAATCTCTATCTAAAGCATTAAGATACACATAATTAACCGCAATATATAAAATCATCACAGCTGTTGTTCCGTAGATCATTGATTTTACTACATTTTTCTTTGGGTTTTCAATTTCACCGGAAACAAAAGTCACACTTTCCCAAGCCACAGAACTGAATACTGAACCTACCATTGCTGCTGCAATTCCGCCTAATAGAGTCATTCCACCGATCGGCTCCCAGCTTTCTTTCAGGAAATTTCCAAGCGTGTCTTTTTTAAGATTATTAAAGGAATCGTATCCTAAGCTAAAATTTTCCGCCAAATGAGAAATATCAACTAAAATAAATCCGGCGGCTATTAAGCCCACCAAAGCAATAATTTTCGATCCTGTAAAAATATTCTGCAATAATTTTCCGCTTTCTACCCCTCTCGTATTAATATAAGTAAGCAAAAGGATAATGGCAATGGCTAAAATCTGAATCCACGTAATTTTAAACTCTCCACTTTGGAAAATCGGAGCCGCATCATTAAGAGCCGGAACCAGATAAGCGGTAAATTTCCCAAACGCCATGGCAACCGCGGCAATTGTCCCTGTCTGAATGACCGTAAACAATCCCCATCCGTAAAGAAATCCCATCCGTTTTCCAAAAATTTCTTTTAGATAAGTGTACTGTCCGCCTGCTTTCGGAAAAATCGCCGACAGCTCTCCATAACTAATCGCTGCTGCTACCGTCATGATTCCCGTAATCACCCAAACGATTATCAGCCAGAATCCTGAACCCAGGTTTCGCATCATATCAGCACTTACGATGAAGATTCCGCTTCCGATCATAGAACCCATTACGAGCATAATGGCGTCCCAAAGTTTTAGTTTTTTTTGCATAGTTGAGTATAGGCGTCAAATATAAATAAATATGCAATTGTTTTTTTATTTTGTTGAAAATTATGATTGAAAAATGCATTTAGTATACTTAACTCAATGATCTCAATGTTTTATTGACAAATTATTCTTATAATTTTT
>CBFGVN010000311.1:0-4414 GCA_965651845.1 uncultured Chryseobacterium sp.
AGCGAATATTGATGTTGCAGAAATAAAAACTGATCTGCCTGATTTTAAAACAAAACTGCATATCGCCATTGCTCCAACGAAAAATATTGACCGTATCGAGTTTTTTGTAGGAAAAGCTGTGGAAATGGGTGTTTCTGAAATAACATTTTTGCAGACAGAAAAGACAGAACGTAAAAATATTAATGCAGATAAAATCAGGAAACAGGCAATTGCTGCCTCAAAACAAAGTCTGAGATTTCACTTTCCTGTTGTAAATGATTTAATTAAAATTCAGGATTTTCTTAAAAATATTAATGCCGAAACTACTTTCGTAGCCCATTGCCATGAAAATTTGGAAAGAATTGATCTTAAGGAAATTCCGACATTGGAGCAGATTACTTTTTTAATTGGCCCGGAAGGAGACTTTTCGGAGAAAGAAATTTCTTATTTGGCTCAAAATAAAGTAAAAGCGGTCTCATTAGGAAATCAACGATTGAGAACGGAAACTGCCGGGATTTTTGTTGCTGCATGGAATTATTTAAGATTGTAAAATATTATCTTTTCTTCTCAATTTCAAAAACAACGGATAAAAAATATGATAGGGAAATAGTGCTATTAAAATAAAATTTTTAGCATCCTGAAAATCTGCCAAAACAAAGAAATCCGTGTACCAATGAAAAATATACAGAAAAATCATAATAAACGTAAGATATTTTCTGTTAAAAGCTCCTAAGAAACTTGAAGTCTGAACAACTATTCCAAAAACAGTAGTAATTATCCAGAAGTTTTCATAAGTATACGCATTCAGTATCCAATCGGGAACTTTGATATCTGCCATCCAATAATTATCTAATGTATTGATTTTCGCCGCATTCTTATCCAGCCAGGTGATTTTTCCCGTTTGTTTAATGATATTTTTTGCCATCCCGAGAAATTTGGAAAGTCCTGCCAAACTATAAGTCGCCAATATTCCAAGATAAAAATACTGCACCCATTTGAAATCATTTTCCTTATTTAGATTTTTGGGCAGCAGGAAAATTGACATGAAATAACCAATGATAATCAAATGGTTATGATGTCCTACACTGAAATTCAGCGAAATCGGGAAATTGATGATTGCTATTAATACAAAAATTAAAAAATTGAGAATATAATTCTGTTTAAATAGTGTAATAATTAAAAGTAAAACACATCCGATTAATATACTTCCGTACAACATTTCACTTGGGTATTCCGGGAAAATAAATCGTTGAATTAAGAGAAACGGTTCATAAATTTCTTTCGGCCATTGGCTTATTCTTCTGAACGTAAGATATTGCATCAATAACCAATACAATCCGAAAACCCGCATTGCATAATACGTAACTTTAAAATTGAGTACTGTAAGTTCTTTGTATCTCATTACAGTCTGGTTATCAGAGTTTTTTTGATTTTAAACGCGGGAGTTCCCAAATCCCATGGATTGAAGCTTTCTTTATACAATAAAAGATTATTATACGTTGGCTGATAAGATTTCATGAAAATTTTCATCTTTCGGATGCTTCCCTGTCTGTTTTCATTTTTATCAATTTTCTTACCGTAAAAGCCTGTGATAAGCGCAAGATTATTTTCATCATACAGATCTGTTGCTCTAAACATCACTCGTATCGTGTCTGCCCCATCAACTCTGTACAACCTGTACTGTTCCTCAAATTTCTCACTTCCGCTCGGGCTTGTAAATAATTTCCAGCTAAAAAACGGATAAATTTCTTTTCCGCCTTTTTCAATCACATACAAAGAAAGTAATGACAAAAACAGGGAAGCAAAAAAGAGGCGTTTGGTGTATTTTTGCATGGATATTCGTGTTTTTAAGTAAAAATATTAATTAAAATCGAAATTATTATCTCTTATATACTTCTCAAAAATCTGTTGTCCACTTCTCATAGAATTTATGGCCCAACGGATTTTCATTTTCAATAATTTTTCTTCATTTAATTTATAATCGATTCCCGATTTCATCAGCTTTTGTTTCAATTCATACATGCAGATTCCTGCCGCCACGGAAACATTAAAACTTTTCGTAAAACCATACATCGGAATCGCCAGTGTTTCATCTGCAAAATCAATGACTTCCTGCGATACCCCTTCCAATTCAGTCCCGAAAACCAAAGCAATTGGTTCCGTGATCTCATAATCCGGGAGCATCACTGCATTTTTTTCTAATGAAACTGCCAGAATTTTGTAGCCTCTTTCTTTAATATTTTTTAAAGAATCTAAATTTTTCGGCATTTTTTCAACTTCAACCCACGTTTCAGCACCTTTTGTTACGGTAAGATTTGGATTAAACACATTTTCTTCCTCCATCGCAATCACTTTATGAAAAGCACAGGCCTCCACCGATCTGATGATCGCCGCTGCATTCCTGAACTGATATACATCATCCATCACCGGAAGTACAAAATCTGAACTTTCCTGAGAAAAATGTTCGATTTTTAACAACCTTTCTTCCGTTAAAAACTGTTTTAAATATTCAAAAGTCTGTGCTAAATCTTTCATCTGATAACATATATTTTTCGGAGCCAGATTCAACGTTCATAATGGCAGCCTTTATCATAAAATTTTGCCATAAACGTTTCATTCATTTTCAAATCTTTGCAAATTAACGTAATTTTGAGGAATCATCCCGAAACGAGGGTAAAAATCTAATAAAAAGTCCTTATATGAAACGAAAAGTCCTGCTCATCTACACCGGAGGAACCATTGGTATGGAGAAAGATTATGAAACCGGAAGCCTTCGTGCATTTGATTTTGGAAATATCTTTGAGAAAATGCCTGAAATGAAGCTGATGGAATGTGAAGTTTTTGTACATCCTTTTGCAAAACCTTTGGATTCTTCGGATATGGGACCGGAAGAGTGGAAGATTATCGCTCATTATATCCAGAAAAATTACGATCAATATGATGGTTTTTTGGTTCTTCACGGAACGGATACGATGTCTTATACCGCTTCCGCATTAAGTTTTATGCTAAAAGGACTCAACAAACCTGTAATTTTAACAGGTTCACAGCTTCCGATCGGAGATCTGAGGACGGATGCAAAAGAAAATCTTCTGACGAGCCTGTATTACGCCAGTTTATACGAAAATGATGAAGCAGTGATTCAGGAAGTTGCAATTTATTTTGAATATAAATTATTAAGAGGAAACCGTACTTTGAAATATTCTGCGGAGTATTTTGATGCGTATGCCAGTCCAAACTATCCTATTCTTGGGCAATCAGGAGTTCATTTAAATATTATTAAAGAAAATCTTCACCGTGGTAATCCTAATATTGAATTTCATGTGGATGACCATATTTCGGAGGATATTTTATTCTGGAGAATTTTTCCGGGAATGAAGCTAAATCATTTCAAGGAAATTCCTAAAATGAAGGTTCTGATTCTTCAGGTTTTTGGTTCCGGAACGATTTTCAGCAGTGAAAAAACCCAGGAAACGTTGCAGGAAATCAGGAATAACGGAACGGAGATCGTAGTTGTAAGTCAGTGTATTTCAGGCGGAATATCGTTTGGAAAATATGAGAACAGTAACATTTTTTCAAGGATCGGCGCGATCAGCGGAAAAGACATTACTGCGGAAAGCGCGATTACAAAAGCCATGCATTTAATTGACAATCCTAATTATACAGGAAGCTTCGCAGATAATTTTGCGAAAAGCTTATGTGGAGAAATTTCGGAGTAATTTGCATTAATAGTTTGCTAATTCGAGAAATTAGATTATTTTTGCAATCTCAATTAGAAAGGTGTCCGAGTGGTTGAAGGAGCTACCCTGGAAAGGTAGTATACGGGTAACTGTATCGAGGGTTCGAATCCCTTCCTTTCTGCTAGATTATCAAAGTCTTAGGTCTAAACTTGAGACTTTTTTTATTTTATATAAATAAACTCCTGATCTTTCGATCAGGAGTTTTAATTTATTTACTATTAAGAGAAAAATATAATCTATATAAAAAAACTAAATAATTTTTCTGTGAACAATTAGTAAAAAAATAATTTTTATAAATTCCATCTTTATCGTAGATCATAATTGAAACTGTGTTAAATGAGTGGACAATATCAGAACATTTATTTTCTGATAGTTTATTAATAATAGCTGGATTGCGAACTAAATTCATTATATCCAACTGATCTTGATTAGAAATTTTGATGGATTTTACGCCATTACTTTTCCCTTTATAAAACTGTTTATTGGCATTAATTTTTTTTTCTTTTACAGTTATCATATAAATTTTGCCAGACTGATCAAATATTGAAATTAATGTATAATTTTTTTTAGTATGGCTAATTTCATTTTGAATCAACTCATTTATTGTAGTACTATCTGAAACATTACTTTTAATTCTCTGTGTAAAAACATTGGAATAAGTAATAATAAAAATTAAAATAACTATATTTTTTCTCATA
>CBFGVN010000312.1:0-4400 GCA_965651845.1 uncultured Chryseobacterium sp.
ATTAATTTTTCCCAATGTAGAGTTGTTCAATTTATTGATTATTAGGGTTTTGTACTATTATTTTTTTTAAAAAATAATTTAAAATTGTATTGTGAGATTTGTTATTTTTTTAAAAAAAAATTTTACATTTGAAAATTATAAATCGTAATTAAGAAAAGATGAAAAAATTCTATCATCTCTTATCGATCTTGTAGGATAAAATTTATTAAATGCATATATGACAAAAATAATGTTTTGAGAAAGCTTGTTAAAAGCCTTTTTAGAGTAACAGTTTTTATAAACTGAACTTAAAATAAACACAAAAGATGTTTCACAAGCATTGATATTCTAGATAACCTAAAAACGGATCATATCATTTTAACAGAGTTACTTATTGTAATATGGATATAATATAGGTTTATTTTTATTCAAAGCAGCTTTAACATAAACTAACCATAACCATAGAGTTTTACAATTTAAAATTATTACCAATGGAAAAGCGGAAACGACCGAATTATAATCAAATTTACTTTGATTTAATCAAAATTGAATTTCCAGAAATGCTGGAGCAATACAGAAGTCTTTTGGAAAAAAAAACACTGTCAGTATTGGATATCATTAAACTGAATGATGCTATTTTCGGAAGTCCCAACTTAAGGGGGCAAAATCAAAACCAAAAATATAAAGCATACGATAAACATGCCATTTTTGAAATTTTAACCTATCAGAAAAAAAATGGACTAAACAATTCTCAGTTGGCACGACATTTCAGACTTAGTAATCATACAGTGGCGGCATGGAAAAAAAAATTTCTCGTCTGAGCAATTATAATAAGCAACGGATTTATTATAAATAATGAAGTAAGCAAATGCAAATAACAGCGATAAAAGCTTAATTAAAATAAGACTAGTAATCGAAGAATACTACAGAAACTTAACTAAAATTTAATTATACACTAAGGAAATGAAACACGTAATTAATTTATCAATGCTATTTATTTCATCAATTTTTTATTCTCAAATTGGTATTAAAACCCAGAACCCTCAAGGGGTATTTCATGTTGATGGAGCAGGGGATAACAATGCCATAGGGATGCCTTCTGCTCTACAGCAGTCTAATGATTTTGTAATAAACTCTTTGGGAAATGTAGGAGTAGGGACTGCTGCACCTACAAAGAAACTGGAAATAATATCTTCTCTTTCACCTGCCTTGCGTATAGACGATGGTACTCAGGAAGCGGGATACGTATTGATGTCCGATAATAACGGAAATGGCTCATGGAGGGCTTCTACCAAAGCTATTTTAGGCAGCCTTCCCAGTACAGGATATAATGGCTCGGTAAGTGCCTTAAATACATGGACGGGAGTTTCCATTACTCTTCCTCCAGGCAAATGGCTGGTACTTACCAATATTATGCTAAGAGCAAATCCCGCTCCTTCGAACGGAAAAGGAGCTTGGGTAAGACTGCAGTGGAGTACATCAGCTAATATATCCAATACGGCTGGAATAACAGGACCATTAAATTCCGGAGTGTATGCTTCTCCTTATGGGTTAGCCTCAGGCTCATCTATTATTAATAATGCCTCACAAGGTAATTTGGTGTATTATCTTAACCTTTCGAATGCAGATATATTTGGAGGGTATTCTGCCAACTGGAATAACTTGGGTTCTTCTTCATGGGCTGAGAATTCAATTATTGCCTATCCTGCCAATTAAAATAAAGAAGAAATGAAAAAGAAATTATTTTTGTTAACAATAACCATGACAAATCTTCTACATTCTCAGACCGGAGTAGGAATCAATACGCAGTATCCCTTAGCCGAATTTCATGTAGATGCTTCAAAAAATAATGGAGCAGGCCCATCGCCGGCTGCTTCATTGCTGAAAGACGATTTTGTTGTTAAAGAATCGGGAAGGCTAGGGATAGGAACTGTTGCTCCTTCAACCAAGGTTGATATAAAATCTACTACTGGAAATGCATTTAGGCTTGTTGACGGAACCCAAGGGGAAGGAAAACTGCTTTCATCAGTCAATAATAAAGGAGAGGCAATCTGGGGAGCGAGAATAAGTGCAAAAATTGTACTCGCAGAGGGAAATGGTTTTTCAGGTGATGTGAATTCGGACATGAAGTACATTTCACGAAAAATAACTCTGGAGCCAGGAAGATGGATGATAAGAACTAACCTCTTATTGTGTGCAGAAACAGAAGGGACTTCCTCGAGTGGTTTTTATGCTCGGTTTGCATGGACAGAGTTGATGAATAACCAATATGTTTTAACATCGGATGCAGTGTATGGAAACAATATAAGCGGTGAATACGTATTTAGGTATGGAATTGCTAATGGTACGACGATAATACATAATGTTTCCTCTTTTGCCAAAACATATTATCTGGTTACCAAAACTCCAGTTTTCTGGGGAGGTTTTAATCAGACAGCAAACTGGAATACATTAGGAAGCTCGGGATGGGGGGAAACTTCTATTATAGCATTTCCGGCTAATTAGCCTATGGAATCTAATAAATTAAAATAACAGTAAATGTTGGCTATTACCATAAATTGATTGTTTGACAATAATTATTTTAAAATCAATTGTGAGTTTTCTATAGTTCAGATGTTTGCTTGAGGAAAAGGAAGAGTCTATGATTCCTGAGTGTACAATTTGTTTTTTTTAAGAATCAATAAAGAGTTAATTATAAAGTAAAGTATATTATTACAAGAGGCAGTGTTTTATAATTGTTTTTGGTATTTCTAGTTTCTCCACTTAAATCAGGATAGATAATAGATGATTTTAGATATCTGTAAAAAGATATTAGTAAAGCATAAGCAATCGAATGATGTGTAAGATTGGAAAAGAAAGGATAAAAATCATTAATAAATAGTAACATCAATTAAAATATAAACTTTATGAAAAGTACAAACTTAATAAAACTATACAGGTTGACATTCTGTATAAGTCTCTTAATCGTATCAATGATGCAAAGTCAGATAAGGATCGTTAACAGTGTAGCTGCCAGTACAGCTGCACCTAATAGCTCAGCCTTCATAGACGCTTCCTCTAGTAATGCTAATAACCTCACTTCCAATGTAGGAAAAGGACTATTGTTCCCAAGGACAGATTTAACGATTTTTACGGCTTTCAATGGTATTATTAATCCAACTCCCAGTAATTACCCAACACTCTACGATGGATTGATCGTTTACAATACCGCCAATTCTGGTGTGGCTGGAGTTGGAATAACAGAGGGTGGGGCTCTAATATCAGGATATTGGTATTATGATAATAAATCGGGTACGCTTACAGGCGGAACTTGGCGTCCATTATCAAAAGCCGGTATTGTAGCGAATTCCTGGAGTTTAGCGGGTAATGCTATTACAAACAATAATTTTTTAGGAACACTCAATGCGCAGCCTTTACGTTTGTTTACCAATAATATAGAAGCAATGCGTATTACTTATGATGGCCGGGTAGGTATTGGGATAATATCTCCTACTGCTAAACTACATATAAACGGACAGGTACAAATAACCGATGGTACTCAAGGTGCAGGTAAAATTTTTGTGTCTGATGATAACGGAGCAGGATCATGGAAAACACCAGCATCAACAAAGGAAGTCATGGTTTTAGCAAATATGGCAGATGAAATTGCACTTAATGGAATCCCTGCGGGAGGAACTTCTGTTCTGAAAAATTTTGAATTACAAGTTAATACAATCCCAGGTGCTTCGTTTAATCCCGCTACAGAGATGGTAGCTTTACCGCAAGGTGTTTATGAAGTGATGGTGTCATATGAGATGAATTCCCCAGGATCAGTTGGGTCAGGAACTATTATCAACAGTTACTTTATAGATTTTCCTACGGGTAGAGTGCATTCAAATAGCCCTTCTATTCCTGGGTATCCCAATTCAGTTCATTCTGCCTTATGGGCTACCACAATTAACGGAGGAAATTGGTATGTGCATATCGGAAGGGGGATAGGAGGAACTTATAGTGGATATATAAGATTAACAACATCAAGTCGAATTTTAATTAAAAAAGTATTATAAAGAGGTATAATCTGGGAGGAAGAACTTTAAAGTATAATTTATGAGAGCTACACAGATTTGGGTTTGAGATTCAGGAAAAACAGAACGGATAGTCTGGGTAAATCCATTTAAATTATCGGTGGCGGTGATGAGAATATCCTCTACACCACGAGCTTTTAAATCTGTGAGAACACCCATCCAGAAGGCTGAGCTTTCATTTTTTCCTAGCCACATTCCTAACACCTCTTTTCTCCGTCACGGTTTAATCCCACAGCCAGATAAACTGTTTTATTAATGACTTTGGAGTTTTCCCTTACCTTGAAAACAATGCCATCCATCCAAACAATTAGATGCAAATCTTCAAGCGGGCGGTTCTGCCAGCTCACCACTTCACTG
>CBFGVN010000313.1:0-4388 GCA_965651845.1 uncultured Chryseobacterium sp.
GCGTGTCCCAAACTAATTTTTGCAAAACACCATCTCCGATACCGTGAACAATTTCCAGCCTTTTTAGATGATGTTTCCTACAGAACTCCAACGTCGCCAGTAGTTTTTCTTTTTGAATAAAAAGCCTTTCAAAGCTGTCGTAATCATCAGGGTTTTTAACCAAGTTAGGAAAATGAAGATCCAAAACCAAATGATTCCGCTGATGTTTTTTTGAAATGTTTTTCTTGAGTTCTGCTTTTTTTACCACTTTAATATTTTCGTAAAAATCAGAAATTTTAGGAACCAGTTTTTCTTTAGGATATTGGTGTGTAAATCCGTAATCATCTTTAAAAACGACAATATTCCCTTTGACGGAAGTAACAATTCCACCCAAATCTTCATCCACAACAGAAACTTTATCGCCTATTTTCATAATTTATTTAAAATTTAAAGACAAAAAACACAAATAATTTCACGAATTCCACAATTTTAAATAGTGCTATTTGTGAATAAATTAGTGGTTAAAACTTTGGTCCCAATTCTATAATTTCCAAATCTTTTATTTCAGTATCATCAATCACAAAACGCATCATCGTTCTCATTTTATGCCAGCCTTGCTTTCCGCAGGCTCCGGGATTCAGATGCAGTAAATTATTTTTCTCGTCAAACATCGCTTTTAAAATATGCGAATGCCCTGAAATGAATAATTTAGGAGCTTTTTCAGAAATCTCTTTTTTTGCTAACGGACTATATCTTCCGGGATAACCACCGATATGAATCATCAAAACTTCCACATTTTCACAGAAAAAACGATTCACTTCAGGAAATTCAGACCGGATTTTTGCATTGTCGATATTTCCGTAAATTCCTTTTAAAGGTTTAATTTTTTCGAGCTGTTCAATAACATCCATACTTCCGAAATCTCCGCCATGCCAAATTTCATCGGCTTGTTGGGCATATTCTAAAATTCTGTCATCAATATAAGAATGAGAGTCGGAAAGGAGAAGGATTTTAGTCATTATCTAAATGTTCTTTCAGTAATATTTTCGTCGTATTTATCTTTAAAAACCTGTACTCGTTCAGGGTTCAGTTCACCTTCATTGTTGATTACTCTTTCCTTTAAGAGCCATTTGATCAGCTTTTCCATTCCCTTTCTGGAATTCATAAAATTTAAAATTTTCGTAAAATCTGTTGATTCTACTTTTGTTTTTTCAGTAATGAAGTTTAAAACATAATAATCATCTTCCTGATATCTTGGTGTTTCGTTGTCCATGTATCTGTACATCAAGATTTCTTCATCATCTTTCATGGTGTAAAACGAATATTGAGCAACGTTTATTTTTTCAGCTTTCAAAATTTGTTTTCCATCAAGTAAGACCTTATCATCCTTGATGACAACTTCCTGAGAAAAATACAGGTTGAAACTTAATAGGAGTAAAAATGCAGTCAGTAGTTTTTTTGTAGTCATTTTCTAGTGTTTAAATTTTTTTTGCAAATATAGTTGTTGAGATTATGTTAGACAGATTTATTACTTTAAAAATGAATTCTTTCAGTCTTATTTAAATGGTTAGCAATCGCAAAGGCGCAAATTATATAAAATAAAGAATATTTTAAGGCGCAAGGGTTTTATCTTTGATAAAATGTTATTTGTACTATTTAAAAATCTTTGATTTCCTTGCGTCTTAAAAACTAAGCAAAATTTTAAAAAAAACTTCGCGTCTTTGCGATTTACCAACAAAGTTTAGATAAGTTAAATCACAATCTATTTCTCTGTTAAATTTAACGAAAGTTTTTTCTGGATGTTATAAGTAAATTTAAAAATCAAGATTTAGTAAATTTGGAAAAATTAAAAAAATGAAGCAAAAACTTTCTTTTTTCCTTCTTCTCTTGGCTGTAGGGATTTTCAATGCACAGGTTGAGGAGAAAAAACTGGATGAACTGATCCAAAATACAATAAAAACTTTTGACGTTCCGGGAATGTCGGTCGGAGTGATCAAAGATGGGAAAATCATTTATTCAAAAGGATTTGGAGTACGTTCTTTAACTTCAAAACAACCGATGGACGAAAATACTCTTGTAGGAATTGCATCCAACTCAAAAGGTTTTACATGTACAGCTCTTGCGATTTTAGCAGACGAAGGAAAATTGAACTGGGATGATAAAGTTTCAAAATACATTCCTGAATTTCAAATGTATGATCCATATGTTTCCCAAAATGTTACCATTAAAGATTTAGTGACTCACAGAGCCGGACTTGGGTTAGGACAAGGTGATTTAATGTTTTTTCCGGAAGGCGGAAATCTAACGGTGAATGATATTGTTCACAACGTAAGATATTTGAAACCGGAAAATCCCTTCAGAACGACCTTGGATTACAATAATATCATGTTTATCGTTGCCGGAGAAGTTATTCACAGAGTTTCAGGTCTGAGCTGGGCAGAATTTATTGAGCAAAGAATTATGAAACCTGTCGGGATGACTTCAAGCTTCGGAAGCTACAACAGAGCGAAAGCGGTTGCCAATAAAATTGATGCACACGCTCCGGTAGATGGAAAAGCCATCGCAGTTCCTCACGACTGGAACGAAACGGCCAATGCAGCCGGAGGAATTCTCAGTAATATCAAGGACATGACGACCTGGGCAGAATGCCTGTTGAATAATTTTACCACAAAAGACGGCAAAAAATTGGTTTCAGATAAAAATGTTCAACAGCTGTGGAGCTTACAGATTCCAAGTGGAGTTTCGGCAAAGAATCCTTATGATACAAGTTTTTATGGGTACGGTCTGGGTTGGTTTTTAAGTGATGTTAAAGGTCACAAACAGGTTCAGCATACAGGAGGATTGATTGGAACTGTGACTCAGTTTACGTTGATTCCTGATATGAAATTAGGAATTGTTGTTCTCACGAATCAGCAGTCCGGAGCGGCTTTCAACACGATTACCAATACAGTAAAAGATTCATATCTGGGCATTGCAGACAGAAACTGGCTGAAAACCTACAGCGAAAGAATGACAAAAGCGGAAGAAGGATTTAATAAAGAAAAAAAGGAAGCTTTCACAAAATCTGATGCATTCAGAAAAGAGAAGAATCTTCAGCCAAAAGCAGAGCAGTTTGTCGGAGTTTATAGTGACAAATGGTTCGGGGATGTGGAGATTTTCCAACAAGGGAATGGATACAGAATTTCATGTAAAAGTTCTCCAAGATTAAAAGGTGAATTGTTGCCTTTTTCCAACAATTCTTTCATTATCAAATGGGACGACAGAAGCTACGATGCTGATGCCTATCTTATTTTTGATTATGATGAAAATGGAAAAGCCCAGTCGGCAAGATTGAAACCGATTTCTGGTATTACAGATTTCAGTTTTGATTTTGATGATCTGGATTTGAGAAAAAAATAGTAGGGAATCAATGAACATATAATCAATTTGATAATTAAGATTGATCATCAATAGGGACGGGCTTTAGCCTAGAGATGGTCGGAAGAAAATTTTCGACCATTTTTATGTTTTAAAAACTTTAGCAGGATCACCTCCTGCTCCTGCTATGAGTATTGAAATTGCCAGATTTCTAACTTCCATTGCAAATCTTCTTTTGGCTGTTTTGTATCCTATATTATTCGCTTTTTTATAGATAAGCAAAAGCATTGCAGTAATAAGAGTCATATAAATCATTACCTCAATACCATTTTTATTGAGTGAAACCAGATGGCTTACATGAAGTTCCTGCTTTAAGAATCTGAAAAACACTTCTATATCCCATCTTTTACGGTAATAATCTGCTATATCTTTTGCAGAGAGTTCAAAATCATTGGTTAGAAACCAAAATTCCTTTTCAGGATGCTCTTTATTGCACACCACAATGAGCCTGAAGATATTTTCAATCTGTTCTTCTTTATTGTAAGTTTTCCCTTCTTTTGTTAAAATTGGTTTTGATGAATAAAGTCTTATCCGACTGTCTTTTATCAATATACTCTCTCCTAAATTGATATCCTTACTTTTTTCAATAAGAGATTCTATCTCTTCATATCTTCGATTTTCTTTAGCTCTTATGACAAAAAAAACTCCCTTGTCATCCATCCTTTTCATTCTTCGTGAAGACCCTAAGCCTTTATCAATTATATAAATATTGGCATGATCCGCCTCTTTTTTAGTATGCTGAAGTACAGCTTCAAAAAGAGCGTTATCTTCCGCACAATATTTTTGAGTATTGAAAACTTCTATTCCACAGGGCAATATCCCATCAAACAAAACACTGTATTTGATAAATTTCTTGCCCCCATTTTGAGCAATTCCTTCTTTCAATTTTCCGGCAGCCTCACAAACAACCGTACTGTCTGTTCTAATTAAAGAATATTTTTCTCTCTCAGTACCCACATAGAAACCACAAAACATATTGTAAATACATTCAT
>CBFGVN010000314.1:0-4387 GCA_965651845.1 uncultured Chryseobacterium sp.
CAGCAGTTCCTGGATTACCTGAGTATAATGGCTGCCCAAAACCTAAGATGATGACTGCTATGGAAGTTGAATCTTCTCCAATTATGGAAGGACGGGCAATGGCCGCACCAATGGCAAATAAGAGTGCTTACCGCGTTGCCGACGCTGGTAGTATTTCAAACGATGAAACTTCACCAGAATCATTAGAAAAAATCCCCGTTCGTCAGAATCTTAATGAAACAGCATTTTTCTATCCAGATTTAAAAACAGATTCAGAAGGAAATGTAAGCTTCGAATTCACCTCTCCGGAAGCCCTTACAAAGTGGAAATTAATGTTCCTAGCTCACACAAAAGACGCCAGGGCAGCTACATTGGAAAAAGAAGTGGTAACGCAGAAAGAGTTTTCAGTAACTCCAAATTATCCAAGATTTTTAAGAGAAGGCGATGAACTGAATCTGCAATCAAAACTGTCGAACCTTACAAATAAAACACTGAAAGGCTCAGCAAGTCTGCAAATATTAGATGCTTTCACGAATGAAGATATCTCTTCGAAATTTGGTTTAAATTCAAATACTCAAAATTTTGAGCTCAACGAAAACGGAAATTCGGCTTTAACATGGAAATTAAAAGTTCCTGAGAATATTTCTTCCATTATTTTAAAAGTAGTGGCGAAGGCCGGAAATTATTCCGATGGTGAGCAACAGGCCGTTGCAGTGCTTCCAAACAGAATGTTGGTAACGGATGCAGTTCCGGTTTTTGTAAAAGAAGGTGAAACCAAAACATTTGTTCTGGATAATCTTAAAAATGTGAATTCTACAAGTATTTCGAATGTTTCAAATACTTTGGAGCTAACGACAAACCCAATTTGGGAGATCATGTTTGCGCTTCCGAGCCTTAAGAACGATCAGAATAATTCTGCTGATGTAATCTTTAATAAATGGTTTGCCGATGTTCTGGCTTCAGAAATTTTTAAAGCCAATCCGAAAATGAAAACGGTTTTTGAAGAATATCAGAACAAAGGATTATAACATTCAAATCTTGAAAAAAATCAAGAGCTGAAGCAGCTTTTATTGGAAGAAACGCCTTGGGTATTGGAAAGCAAAAACGAACAGGAACAAATGCAGAAATTAGCATTATTATTTGATACAAATACTATGCGTAATTCCATGCAAAGCGATTGGGAGGACTTCAGGAAACTGCAAAATCCCGATGGTGGTTTCTCTTGGTATCAAGGCTATCCGAGTTCGTATTCGACGTCGCTTTATATCCTTAAAAATTTAGGGAAAATCAATTCTTGGTTGAAAGATAATGTTAAAGATTATCAAAGTCCGGGACAAAATACATTGGTGAAAAACCTGATTCAATATATTGATAATGAAATTGATAAATATTGGGATGTGAAAAAAGAAAATGTCTGGACCAACTGGACGCTGGATTATCTCGATACAAGAAATTACTGGGAAAAAGAATATCCGCTGAAAGGAAAAGGCGCAACCCTGAAAACTTTAGTAAAACAGAAAGCCAAAACCGCGAAACTTACAGATTTTACATTCTTCGGACTGCATCGTGCAGCTTTATTAATGAACGATTACGGATTAAAAGAGGTTTCGGATAAATTATTAAATTATCTGAAAGAAACTTCTACGGATACAAAAACTCAGGGTGTTTACTGGAAACAGAACCTTGACGACTGGGGCTGGTTTAGCTCAAAAGTAGTGAATCAGGCGGGGGCTTTGGAAGCTTTCAATAAATTGAAACCAAACGATCAGAAATTCATAGAAGACATGAAAATCTGGCTGATCACGCAGAAAGAAGTGAATTCTTGGGGAAATTCAAGAGGGACTTCGGAAGTGATTTTCACCATTTTAAATTCAGGGAAATCATGGACGACCGCTGAATCCGATAAGGCAGCAATCGTTTGGGGCGGAAAAGAATTGCAGCCGCAGACTCAGGCGACAGGTTATGTCAAATCTGCTGTACAAACTGATGTTGTGGATAAAAATCTGGCAACAGTGACGGTAACAAAACCTGGCCCGGGAATTGTTCAGGGTGGATTATTCTGGCAATATTATGAAGACCTGGATAAAATAAAATCTTCTGAAAATTATATCTCTGTTACCAAAGAATTGTACAAAAAAATAAAAACAGTAAATGGGGAAGAATTGCAGAAAATCTCTCCGGAAACCCCATTGAAAGTGGGAGATAAGGTAACGGTAAGAATGATTCTGAATACCGATCGCCCAATGGAATTTATCCATATTAAAGATATGAGAGCTGCAGGTTTCGAGCCGGTAGATGTACTGTCGGGGTATCAGTGGAAAAATAATTTAGGATATTATCAGTCTACTAAAGATGCATCTACCAATTTTTATATTCAATATATGCCGAAAGGAAAATATGTATTTGAATATGATTATGTGGCCAATGCTTCCGGAAAGTTCTCAAACGGGATCACTACGATACAAAACTATTATGCACCGCAAATGAATGCTCATACAAAAGGAACAAATGTTCAGATTGTAGAATAATTTCAGATCCAAAATCAGTGAAATTAACAGAAAGTTGATAAATACAAAACTCCTCAATTTGGGGAGTTTTTTATTTAATTCTAACTAAACTTCCAGCTATTTTCTTTCTGTTTTTTCTCTAACTCTTTATTTTAAATGAATAAAATTTAATATTATATTCCATAGACGAAATCAATGAGATGTAAATTTTTAATTTATATAATTTTAAATAGTTTAACATTCTGTTCGGGTGGATAATTTATAGCGTTTAGTTTGTATTGATTTGATTTTTAATTAATTAAATTCTTTTTTATAAATAACGAAAAAAGATAAAAAAAACTGATATATTTGTTTTTTAACAATTAAATATACTATGGAAAACGTTTTTGATGCTAAAGATGCTCAGAATTACATTGATAGGATAAATAATCTTACACCGGAATCACATGGTTTATGGGGAAAAATGACGGTTGATCAAATGCTGGCGCATTGTAATGTATCTTATGAAATGGTTTACGAACCGGAAAAACACAAAAAACCGGGATCAATTGCAAAGTTTATTTTGAAAAGTTTTGTAAAATCGAAGGTTGTGGGTGATAAAGCTTACTCTCAAAATGGTCCTACCGCACCCCAGTTTATAGTTTCAGAAAGAAAAAATTTCGAGGAAGAAAAGAAAAGGCTGATCGGTTTTATTCAGAAAACCCAGCAATTGGGGGCTTCAGCTTTCGATGGCAAAGAATCTTTTTCTTTCGGCAAACTGAAAGCTCAGGAATGGAACAATATGTTTGCAAAACATCTTAACCACCATCTGGCGCAATTCGGAGTTTAATATAAACTTGGTTTGAATTTTTACTGTAACCACAAACGACATTTAGGTGTTAATCATTTGTTGCTGAATTTTATTAATTTAAACCTATGATTTTAATAAAAAAGTTAAAAACCATATGAAAAAAATTTTATTATTCTTTATTCTTGTTTCCAATTTCGCTTTCGCACAGATGCCTGATATTTCCAATGTCTGGCTCAATAACAGTAAGGCATACACAGGAACAATAGGCAATAAAAACCAGGAAATTAAGCTGAAGATCAATATTTCTGAACAGAATAAGAAAAATGATCAGGAATATTTTGTTTCCGGATATACTCTCGTAGATAAGAACTATACCAAATTTGAAGGGAAGCTTACCATCACCAAATATAAAGATGCGAAGAAAAAAGGTACTGTGTTTGGGGAGTACGAGTTGGCTGAAGAAAATAAAGGGAAACATTCCGGACTTTTTAAAGGCAAGTTCATTTATACTTTTAAATGGAATAAGAATACAGAAAAAATTGAAGCGCAGTATATCGATTTAATCGGTAATTGGAAAAGCTACGACGGAACACTGGATTTTAAGACACGCATAAAAAATCAATAATCATGTTAAGACGAATTTTAGCTGTGATAGCCGGAATCATTGTAGGTTCCATAGGCATTTGGCTTATAGAAAGAGTGGGGCATTCTTTATACCCGTTTCCGGAAGGTCTAAAACCTACTGATATAGAAGGATTCAAAACGTATGTGGAAAACTTACCTTTTATGGGCAAATTTATAGTCATTCTGGGCTATGCTTTGGGCGCTCTTCTTTCGGGATTTGTGGCTACAAAAGTTGCGAATAATAATAAACCCACTGCCGCTATTATTTGTGGAATCATCTTTATGTTTTTCACGATCTATAATATGGTTGTTTTGCCGACTCCGATCTGGTTCTGGGTTCTTGGAATTGCAGTTTGGGGATTGGTTTTGGTAGGATATAAATTAGCATTAAATAAAAACAGAGCATGAAATTAGGTGCATTTTCAGTCAGTTTAAGTGTGAAAGACCTTCAGAAATCTAAAGATTTTTATGAGAAACTGGGTTTCAG
>CBFGVN010000315.1:0-4382 GCA_965651845.1 uncultured Chryseobacterium sp.
AACGTTCTCCCATGTAAGGATTCCAGACTGAGCCGAGGGCTTTATATTCTTCGTTTTCAATATTATTTAATGATAATTTATAACCCGTTTTTGAAGATTCAGCCTTAATGATTTTAGACGTTCCATAAGCAGGATTCGGGGTCGAATTTCTTCCCTGCGGAGAAGGAACCATCGTCAACGGAATATTTTCGAAGTTTAGCTGAACACTGGTTCCCGCAAGCCCGTCAATGATCCTTTGATCCATATAGCTCTGAGGAATTTCTTCCATTGGGAAAACATAATCTTTACCGTAATAGTCTTCCATGCTTTCAGAAATAGGATATTCCTGTTTTGAAACATTTCCTGAAACTCCGATTTCAAACTCGGCCATTTCGTAGTAAGGCTTTAAAGTATCATAATCAACCGGCCAATCCATTGCTCTTCCGTATTTTTCCCTCAATCTGAAATCATTCGGAAGCATTCTCGGTGTCGTTCCCAGCCAGTGAAGGGTAGTACCGCCTCCGATACGGATCGCATCACTTGCAAACGGCATCGGACCAAACTGTACCAGATATCCTTTTTTATCCGGAAACGGTGGGATAATAGGTTCCATGTCTAAAACATCGGGTGAAGGAGCCTGTTTCAAATTGGGGTAAGGGGAGTTCGGAACTTTGGCTTCCTGCATATAAAAAGTACGGATATACTCGTTATAGGTCGTCATGGAAGAGACGGAATCCAGTTCAAGCCCGGCTTCTAATCCTGCTTCATACATTAAAATTGATAATTCTTTGTATGTTTTTGTTTCGTCAATTTCCGCGCGGTGGATCATTTTACCTTTCTGGGTATCGAAAACATGGTCTGTCAGTAGTTTTGCAATCAATGATCCGGCGATTCCCGTTCCTACGATGATGACATCCTTTTTTGGCTGTGGTTTATCTTGCTGAATCATACGTTGATGTTTACAGGTTTAACGCCCCAAGATTTGTAGCCCGGTTGTTTTGCTCCCGGTGGATGAGCGTGCATCACGTTCCAGACAAGACCTTCTTTGTAAGATAGATCGTTTACATAAGCACCTTCCCAGGTTCCCAGATACCAAAGCGTAATGATGCTGTTGGCAATATCTTCAGTACTTGGATTGGCAAATATTTCCGCCGCAATAGCATTGTTCAGCTGATCCTGACTGTAAGAATTTTCCAGGATGTTTTTAGAAATATTCAGGAATTCTGTAAAGGTTGCCACTTCGATCTGATCCAGAATATACTTGTAATAAATCTCAGCTAATCCGGTGGACTGCAGCTCGTTCACGGAAAATCCCGTGAGAGATTCTGAGATAGACATGAACACGTCGAAATAGTAATCGTCGACGTTGAGGATTTTGTTAATAATCATATCGTTTAAAGTTTTGATGGTTTAAGTTTTTTTAATGATAGTTTATATCATTTTACGTTTTGAAACGTAGCTCATTTATCATAGTTATCAATTTTTTGTTGTTCAAAAATAATGAGATCTTCTTGTTTTAATTTCAGTAGTAATACTTAATTATTTAATTCAATCTTATTTAAAATGAGTTTAGATAAGGGGATATCCATAGTTTTTTTGCTTTTTAAAATTACATAATTTTCACTTTGTTGGGAAAAATAATTAATAATTTTCCGTTTTTTAGGTTTAGTCTAAATAAGATTTTACAAAATAAAATTGATTTCCCTATTGTAGAAACTGTAATTTTGAATTATCTTTATGGAAATGCAACCAGAAATAGAAATATATTTAGAATCTATCAAGGCGTTCTGCCCTGCTATCACTTCTGATGAGCTTTTAGAGTTTTCCGAAAAAGTTTCGGTGCAGGAGATGAACAAAAAAGATTTCTTCCTGGAAGCGGGCAAAGTTCAGAAAACAATTGGTTTCATTGCAAAAGGGCTGGTTCGCTCTTTCTTTATCGACCGCAACGGAGATGAGATCACAGTCGGTTTCTATCCGGAAGGGGAATATGCAACCCATTATCCCGCGTTTGTCATTCAACAACCCAGTAAATACTACATTCAATGTCTGGAGCCTACAACATTTGTAAATCTTACTTATGAAGATATGCAATGGCGGTATAAAGAATCCGTAATTTTCGAAAGATATGGGAGATTTGTGGCAGAAGCCGTATTGCATCAGCAGCAGGCCCGAATTGAAAGTTTTATATTCCAGACTGCGGAAGAACGGTATCTTGATTTTATTAAAAGATATCCTACTTTATTCAACCGGATTTCACTGTCACACCTCTGCAGCTTTTTAGGGATTGAAAGGCAGACGCTTACCAGAATCCGTCAGAAAATAGCTCACAGATAGCTTTTGACACATTTGTGTCAGGTGTTCCTTTTCTTTCCTGTGCAACTTTGCAGTATAAAATAAAACGTACTGCAATGAAAAAGAACATTTTACTTATACTCGGACATCCATCGAAAAATTCATTTTGCAATGCCTTGCTTGATGCTTATAAAAAAGGAGCTGAAAGTGAAGGGGCGGAATGTAAAATCATTTATATTTCAGATTTAAAATTCAATGTCAATCTTTCGGACGGTTATAGAAATGCGGGAGCCATGACTCTTGAGGAAGATCTTGTGAATTCACAAAAGCTTATCCGATGGGCAGATCATGTGGTGATGGCTTTTCCGAATTGGTGGGGATTCATGCCTGCTGTTACAAAAGGTTTTATCGACAGGATTTTTCTTCCTGATTTCGCATTCAAGCATCATTCCGGAAAGATTTTCCCCGAAAAACTATTAAAAGGAAAAAGCATGCGTCTTCTGGTGACCATGGACACCCCAAAATGGTGGTTTTATCTGATCTACAGGGCGTCACAATATCAAATCTTAAAGAAAATCGTATTCGGCTATGTCGGTTTTGATCCTATTAAGTTTTCCACTTTCGGCTTTATGAGAAAATCTACAGAAAAGCAACGAAAAAACTGGCTTCAAAAAGTAATGGATCTGGGAAGAAAATTTAAATAAACTACTCTTTCATGTGATCTGAATCACACTTTTTTTGTGAGCTGCCTCCTTCCGTTGAGAGCTTTACTGATACTAACTTTGTCTCAACAAAAACAATAAAAAATAAAATTAACAATAAATAAAAATAATTATGAAAACTAATATTTTTGAAAAAGCTGAGATCGGATTTTTACAATTAAAAAACAGAATTTCAATGGCTCCCATGACGAGAGCAAGAAACGCAGACGGAATTCCGAATGAAGAAAATGCCTTGTATTACTCACAACGTTCCGGTGCTGGATTGATTATCACAGAAGGAACTGCCATTTCAGAAACTGCAAAAGGTGTTCTGCACATTCCTGGGTTATATACAAAAGAACAGGTGGAAGGCTGGAAAAAAGTGACGAAAGCTGTGCATGAAAAAGGAAGTGTAATATTTACCCAACTCTGGCATGTAGGAAGAGTTTCTCACACGTCTATTCAGCCAGGTGGAATCGCTCCTGTAGGTGTTTCGGATATTCAGGCGGCAAATTCTTTCGCCTGGGGATATGACGAAAACGGGAAAGAAGGCTTTGTAGTCTCTTCAAAACCAAAAGCTCTTGCAACCGATGAGGTAAAAGAAGTGGTGAATGATTTTGTAAAAGCTGCTAAAAATGCCATAGATGCAGGTTTTGACGGAGTGGAACTGCACGGAGCAAATGGATATCTGATCGAACAGTTTTTGAACCCGTTCATCAACAACCGTACTGATGAATACGGAGGAAGTATAGAAAACCGCTCCAGATTTTTACTGGAAGTTCTTGATGCGACGATCGAAGCCATTGGAAATGATAAAGTAGGCGTGAGACTTACCCCTTACGGCGGACTGAACGAGCTTCCGCATTATGACGAAATTGAAGCTGCTTACCAATATTTGGCCAAGGAAATTGAAAAAAGAAACATTGTTTATATTCATTTGATGGATCAGAAATCTAAAGGAAGTCATGCTTTGCCGGAAGGATTTTTAGAACGTTTCAGAACATGGTACAATGGTGTTATTATTTTGGCAGGAAGCATGGACAGAGAAAAATCTGAAAAACTGATTAATGCAGGAACAATTGATATTGCAGGTTTTGGCGAGCCTTTTATTGCCAATCCCGATTTGGTGGAGCGTCTTCAAAACAACTGGGAGCTTACACCTCCTGACCGCGATCTTCATTACGGATTGGGATCTCACGGATACACCGACTGGCCAACTTATAAAGAAGCCCTGGTTGCAGGATAATTTTAAAAACAAAACCTTCATTTCTTTTGATCTGGAGGTTTTATTTTTAAGCTTAAATTTTATGTGAAATATTATTTAATAAACATTTATAATTATGGTCAAAATTTATTTTTTGATTTATTTATAATAAATTCACTATTAATTGAAAAAAATATTTTAAATTT
>CBFGVN010000316.1:0-4380 GCA_965651845.1 uncultured Chryseobacterium sp.
TAAAATCTATTCGCTCGGAAATTGAGAAGGATCTGCGAAAATAACATTCCAACCATGCCCGTTGATGTCCCAGAAAGAGTTTTGGTACATCCAGCCATGATCCTGCGGTTCTTCGTGCTGGTAAGCTCCATTGGCTACAGCAGCATTCACAACCTGGTCTACTTCTTCACGGCTGTCTAATCCGATAGCTACCAAAACCTGCGTTGTATCTCCTTTAGGAACTGGTCTTTCCGAAAAAGTCTGGAAAAACTCTTCCGTTAAAAACATTACTTGAATATTGTCACCCAATATTACGCAAACTGCTTTTTCATCAGTAATCTGCTCGTTGATTGAGAATCCGATTTTCGTCCAGAATTCTTTAGTTTTTTGAATATCTTTTACCGGAAGGTTGACAAAGATTTGATTGATTTTCATTTTGTAATTTTTTTAATGTTTAGCTTTAATTTTGAAATTTATTCTGTCGGAAATTTAGACATATCGGCAAACATTACTTCCCATTGATGACCGTTCAGATCGGAGAAAGCATTTTGATACATCCAGCCGTGATCCTGTGATTCACTATATTTTGAGCCTCCGTTTTCAATAGCCGTTTTCACCATATTATCAACTTCTTCACGACTGTTCACACCAATGGCAAGCAGCGTCTGAGTTGTATCTCCTTTTGCAATCGGCCGGTCGGTAAAAGTCTTGAAAAACTCTTCATTTAAGAACATGGCATAAATATGATCTTCTTTCATGATTACACAAATTGCTTTTTCATCTGAAAATTGTTCGTTGATAGAAAAGCCAAGCTTTGTCCAGAATTCTCTGGTTTTCTGAACATCTTTTACAGGAAGGTTTACATAAATTTGGTTGATTTTCATTTTGTAATTTTTTTAATGTTAAACTTTTAACCAAAATTACCAAGTCGCCATGAAAATCAACTTGCCATAAGACAAGATTTAAACTTTCTTCGGATGAGAAACCAATTCTTTACGGATCCGGCTTAAAGAAGTGTCTGTAACTCCCAGATAGGAAGCGATTTGCTTTAAAGGTGCAAATTGTATAACGTGAGGTTTTTGTTCTAAAAGATTGAGGTAACGTTTTGTTGCGGAAAGCGTAAACATTTCTACTGAGCGCTGCTTGTACACGAAAAGCTGCTGAGACATCCAGGCTCTGCCCCATTCCCTGAGGTTGGGAATTTTGTGAAATAACTCCTGAAAAGTCTCAAAACTGAACTTCCAGCATTCGCAATCTGTGATGCAGATAATATTTTCCTGCGTGGGAATTCTTTGAAATAATGATGAAACCTCGATGATGACTTCATTTTCTACAAAAAAGTGAGTCGTAACTTCATTTCCATTAAAATCATTTACAAATGAGCGAGCCAACCCTTTTTCTAAAATATAATATTCATTCGCAGTCTTTCCTTCTTCAAGAATAAAATCTCCTTTCTGAAAAACTACTTTATCATGAGCCTGAAATATCTCTTCAAGCTCTTCGGATAAGAAAAACGGGAAATCATAGCAGATCTCTAAGGCTTTATTGCTCATCAAATCAATGTTTTTTTTTGAAGTTTAAAAATAAAATTTTTATGGGACGTGATGAAGAAATTATTAAACAAAATAACAAAGCGTATCAACCGAATCCAGTGCAATCCTTTACAAACAGACATTACAGACTATTTATATTGATTACAAATTATTAAACATTAATTTTCCGTAAAGGCTAAATGTAAAACACCCTGTCATTCTGACGAAGGAAGAATTATACCAATATTTAAATAGATTTTTCACTCCGCTCGGCTTCGTTCAGAATGACAAACATTCCGATCAACTATAAACGAATTTAAAACAAAGAAAGCTGAATCGGTTTCGGATTGGAGGGCTTTTGAGCATCTCCAAAAACAGTTTTTCCGCCGAAACGCCAAGAATTCTGTCTTTCTTCTTCAATGACTTCCTGAATATCGAAGTCGGGAGTAAAATCTTTTTCTGTGGCTTCAATAACTTGATGAAGCTTGTTTAAGGTTTTTAATTTATCTGAATTTCCGAGCTTAGATTTTTCTATTCCTTTTTTAATGATGTTGATACTTTCATCATAAACTTTAGTCGGAACAGGGAAAGGATGACCATCTTTTCCACCGTGGGCAAAGGAAAATCTGGCAGGATCTTTGAATCTCGACGGTGCACCGTGAATCACCTCGCTTACCAAAGCCAATGATTGCATCGTACGCGGGCCGACACCTTCTAACATTAATAAACCTTCAAAATTCTGCGGTTGCTGTTCCCGGGTTACATATAAAAGTGCTCCAAGGCGCTTCAAATCTACATCGGAAGCCTGAACATCGTGATGATTGGGAAGAATCAACCTTGAAAAATCACTCATAATTTCCGCAGAATCGGTGTGGGAGATTTCTAAAATTCCTTTTCTATTTTCTGAAGCTTCAGAATCAGTTAGGTTTACAATTCGCCCTCTGGAAATCCCGTTGATTCCCGTGTGAGGCTCTTCTACAAAAGATTTTATGTTTTCGGAATGCCAATGATACCGTCTTGCAGTACCGTCTGATTCGTGCATGCCCTGCTGAACAACACTCCAGTTTCCGTTGTCTGACAAAATAAAATTATGCAAATACAACTGATATCCATCATGAATTGCCGTATTATCGACCTTTGCGGAGAGTTTGCTGGCTCTTACCAGCTCATTTCCGTTTAAGCCTGTCTTATCCGCAATTTGAATTAATTCTGAAGGGGTATCCTTGGAAAATTTACCTTTTCCACCACAGATGTAAAGCCCGAGCGATTGCGAATTGGGATTGATAGATCGTTTCAGCGCTCCCATTACGGAAGTTGTAATCCCGGAAGAATGCCAATCCATTCCCATCACCGCTCCAAAACTTTGAAACCAAAACGGATCCGCCAGCCTTCGAAGAACTTCATCCTTACCGTAATCCATTAAAATCACTTCCACAATCGAGAGCCCGAGAATAGACATACGCTCGTACAGCCATGGCGGTACTTTGCCGTAGTGAAGAGGTAAATCTGCGGTTCCGGAGCGTTTCATGATGTAAAGGTAAGTGTATTAGAATTAAGTTTTGATGATTGAGATCAATATTTTTTACCACAGATATCACTGATTCACACAGATTGTTTGTGATTATTTGTGAAAAATATTTGTGCTCATTAGTGTTTAAAGATGAACAAAAAGCCCTGCGAAAATTCCACAAGGCTTTACAAAAATTCTATTTCTACTATATTATTTCAATGCTGCCAAAGCTGCATCATAGTTAGGTTCATCAGCAATTTCTGAAACCTGCTCTGTGTAAATCACTTTGTTGTCGGCATCAGTAACAATCACAGCACGGCTTAACAGTCCTTTCATTGGAGAATCTGTAATCGTCACTTCATAATCGTCACCAAAACTTCCTCTGAAGTCCGATAAAGTCTCAACATTACTTAAACCTTCAGCCGCACAGAACCTTCCTAATGCAAATGGTAAATCTTTTGAAACATTGATCACCACTGTATTATCCAAAGACGAAGCTTCTTCGTTGAATTTTCTTGCTGAAGATGCACAAGTCGGCGTATCAATACTTGGGAAAATATTGAAGACTTTTTTCTTCCCATCAAAATTTTCAAGAGTTTTCACATGCAATCCTGAATCTACCAATGCAAAATCTCTGATTGTAGTTCCCACAGACGGCAATACTCCTATTGTATGTACTTCGTTTCCTTTTAATGTAATTGTCGTAGACATAATTTATTTTTTTTTGTTTTTCAAATTTAATCAAATTGATGTGCTTTTCCGAGTAAATAATGGTTAAATAATTCTTAAAATGGAAAATCTTATTTGGGATTGATCTAAAAAAATTAATTTTTAACTAAATTTGTGAGTCTTAAAAAATCAAATAATAAATAACAGTATAATGTCAGACAAATCAAAAATCTATTACACACTTACGGACGAAGCTCCAATGCTGGCTACACACTCGTTTTTACCGATTGTAAAAGCTTTCACAAAATCAGCAGACATTGAGATTGCGGTTCCGGATATTTCTTTGGCAGGAAGAATTTTAGCCAACTTTCCAGAGTTTTTGAAAGATGACCAGAAAATCGGTGATGCTTTGGCAGAATTAGGCCAATTGGCGACTCAACCGGATGCAAACATCATCAAATTACCCAATATTTCAGCTTCAGTTCCTCAATTAGACGAAGCAATCGCAGAATTGCAATCGAAAGGTTTCGCAGTTCCCAATTATCCTGCAGAGCCTAAAAATGACGAAGAAAAAGCAATCAAAGCTAAATATGCTAAAGTATTAGGAAGTGCTGTAAACCCTGTATTAAGGGAAGGAAACTCTGACAGACGTGCTCCAAAGGCCGTTAAAAATTACGCAAAAGCAAACCC
>CBFGVN010000317.1:0-4365 GCA_965651845.1 uncultured Chryseobacterium sp.
CAGGCACATCCGATTTGAGGAATTTTCTTCACTGATAAATATTGATTTTAAATAAAATTAATGAAGGTCAAATGTAAAAAAATAAGAGTCGATAAAGCAAATACAACAATTATTTTTTCATTAAATCCAGCAAAACCTTCTCATATCTATCCAAAATAATATTCTTTGAAAATCTTGATTTAATTGAATTTTTTATCGAATCTTTATCATAGCTTCCATGAAGAATTCTCATAATTTTCTGGGCAAAATCTTCGGGATTTTCAATATCAGAAATCTCACCGTTGATATTATTCTGAATGATTTCATTAATTCCGCCCGGGCAATTGTTGGCTAAGGAATATGCTCCGCAAGCTCCGGCTTCCAGCAAAACGTTCGGGAAACCTTCATACCTTGAAGAAAGGATAAATAAATCTGCATACTTCAAAAACTGATACGGATTTTCCTGCCTTCCATGAAAAATGATATTTTTTAACCCTAAAAAATCTTTCATCTGGTGCAGTACTTCACGATCTTTTCCGTCTCCTAAAATATGGAGTAAAATATTTTCATTTTTAAGCCTTGCAAAAACTTTCAACAAATTATCAAAACCTTTTCTGCCCGATAAATTTCCAATGGCTACTACGTTTTTGTAATTATATTTAAAACATTCGGGCTTAGGGGAAAATGCCATTTTTTCTTCAATAAAATCAAAATCTACAGGATTATTAATTTTGATAACTTTATCTGATTTAATCTTAAAATTTCTAGTCAGATCACGCATCATGTCATCAATCTGAGCAATGATTTTATCGTAGTTATTGTAAAAATTATAGAAAAATTTGATCTCTTTTCGCGTGACGTGCTGGGAAACTACATTGGTTTCGCGGGCTATAAATTTCGTTCTCGGAAAAAGCTTGATAAATAAGGACAAATATGCATTCACTTCACCAAACCCGGAAAACACAATATCTGGTTTTCTGCGGTAAATTTCGCCTAAAATAGGTTTCAGAGAATGCCTGATCCTTTCCGTATTAATGTCAATAATTTCAACATCTTTTTTAAGGAAATTGAGATAACCTCCTTTCTTCCGTAAAAGCAAAATCTTAGGCTCAAATCGATCTCGGGAGAGGTGATTCGCAATAGTGGTAACAATCCTTTCTGCGCCTCCGGTTTCCAAATCCGGCAGAATAAAAATTACAGAAATCTTTTTCATCACTGTAAAGTTAGTAAAAAGTTTTATTAACCTTTAATCCCAACTGGTAATTAATGATTTTTAACTTAAAAATAAATATGCTTAAAAAATTTCTATCTATTCATTTGTCATTCCGTAGGAATCTAGATGTAGTATTAGAAAATAGAATAAAAAAATTATGCTTAGATTCCTACGGAATGACAAACTGAGTGTAATACTTTCCCAAAATCGTTACTATAATAATTAAAAATTTAAATTAAAAAGAAACTCTTCTTAGGAAGAATTTCTTTCAAAATTATTTCGTTATTGTTTAAAATCATTTTAGTTTGCAACGTCACTAATGAATTTTATTCTCAACATTCTTACTTCTTCATCCGAAAGTTCGTCACCGAATTCATCCAGCAATACTTTCATGCTATCACTTTCGGATTCGGTCATGAATTCCATGAAACCATCGACAATGTCTTCATCAAAATTATCTTCAATATAATAATCAATATTCAACTTAGTTCCCTGATAAACAATACTTTCCATCTCTTTCAACAATTCATCCATCGAAAGATTTTTGGCTCTTGCAATATCTTCAAGATCAATTTTTTTATCCGTACTCTGAATGATGAAAACTTTATGGCTGGATTTATTCGCAACCTGCTTCAAGACCATATCCTGAGTACGTTCGATATTGTTATCTTCTACATATTTATGGATAAAATCGGCGAATTCTTTACCGTATTTTTTAGCTTTTCCTTCTCCAACTCCATAGATTTTTGTGATTTCATCTACGGTAATCGGATACTGAACCGTCATATCTTCCAAACTCGGATCCATAAAAACCGTGTAAGGAGGAATGCCGTGTTTTTTGGCAACTTTTTTACGTAAATCCTTTAATAAAGTAAATAAATTCTGGTCTAATCCTCCCGCCGACTGCATCTGGATCTGATCACTTTCCGCTTTGGTCTGAGTCAAGTCAAATTCCCTGTCTTCAGCAATTAAAAATGAATGTTCAAGTTTGCCATCCAATATCAATCTGCCCTTTTCGGCGATTTTTAAGACACCATATGTTTCAATATCTTTTTGTAAGAAATTCTGCACCGTTGCTTGTCTTAGGATCGTTTTCCAGTGGTTATCTTTTTCCTCTTTTCCGAAACCGAAATAAGAGCTTTGTTCGAGTTTATAAGATTTTGTCACTGCATTTTCTTTTCCTGCAATCACAGAAATCAGATCTTTGGCTTTGAATTTTTCTCCCGTATCTTTAATCAGTTCCAACACTTTTTTAAGATCATCGGTTGCATCTTTCAGTTTTGGAGGGTTCGAAGAATTGTCGCACATCTTCGCACCATCTCCGCTGATCGGGTCAAAATTTTCTCCGAAATAATACAAAATATACTGTCTTCTGCTCATCGAAGTTTCGGCATATCCTACCACTTCATTTAAAAGCTGCAGTCCGATTTCTCTCTCGGAAACAGGCTTTTGAGCCAGAAATTTTTCCAGTTTTTCAATATCTTTCGGATCATAGAAAGCCAGGCAATGCCCTTCCCCACCATCACGACCTGCACGACCTGTTTCCTGATAATAACTTTCCAGAGATTTTGGGAAATCATAGTGAATCACAAAACGTACATCCGGCTTGTCGATTCCCATTCCGAAGGCGATGGTTGCAACAATGACATCCACTTCCTCCATCAGAAATTTGTCCTGATTTGCAATCCTTATTTTTTGGTCAAGACCTGCATGATAAGGTAAAGCATTAATTCCGTTCACCTGTAAAAGTTGAGCAAATTCTTCAACCTTTCTTCGGCTTAAACAGTAAACAATTCCAGATTTGGTTTTATGTTGATTAATAAATTTAACAATCTCCTTATCTACATTCACTTTCGGACGTACCTCATAGTACAGATTCGGTCTGTTGAAACTTTCTTTGAAAACCAAAGCATTGGCCATCCCAAGAGTTTTCTGGATATCATCCTGAACTTTAGGAGTCGCGGTAGCCGTTAAGGCAATCACCGGAACATCGGCAATTTTATCAATAATTAATTTCAAATTCCTGTATTCCGGCCGGAAATCGTGGCCCCATTCTGAGATACAGTGTGCCTCATCAATTGCAAAGAAAGAAATTTTCACTTCCTTTAGAAAGTCTAAATAATCATCCTTAATCAATGATTCCGGAGCTACATAGAGAAGCTTTGTTTTCCCGCTTTTGATGTCGTCGAAAACCTGTTTTGTCTGTGTTTTATTTAATGATGAATTTAAAACGTGGGCCACCCCGTCATCAGATGAAAGACCGTTTACCGCATCTACCTGATTCTTCATTAACGCTATTAAAGGCGAAACTACGATCGCTGTTCCTTCAGATATAAGTGCCGGAAGCTGATAGCATAAGGATTTACCACCCCCAGTCGGCATCAAGACAAATATATCCTTTCCTTCTAACAGGTTTTCTATGATTTGTTCTTGCTGACCCTTGAAAGTAGAAAACCCGAAATATTTTTTCAATTCGCCTGATAAATTGGCTTTTTTTGCGCTCATCTAATTTTCTATTGCTAATAATAAAAGCGAACGAATTTATTAAAAATAAAATTTATATTAAATATTCTTTTTAAAATATAACATTTTTTAAGAGATTTTTTGTATGCCCTATAAAAGTAAAATGGAAAGAGCCAACATCATTTCAATCGCGAAAACTACTTTAGAAATAGAGATTTCAGAACTTGAAAAGCTAAAAAACAGACTTGACGACCAATTTGTAAAGGCTGTCGAAATTATACATTCCGCAAAAGGAAAATTAATTGTTGTAGGAATTGGAAAATCGGCTCATGTGGCCAATAAAATTGTAGCAACTTTAAACTCAACAGGTACACCATCCCAGTTCCTTCACGCTTCGGAAGCCATTCATGGAGATCTGGGGGTGATCCAGAAACAGGATGTAGTGCTGTGCATTTCAAATTCGGGAAACTCACCGGAAATTGTAAACCTCGTTCCTTATCTGAAAGATTATTCTTCAGCTTTAATCGGAATGACCGGAAATAAAAACAGCAAACTTGCCGAATTTTCGGAAGTTATTTTAGATACTCATGTTGATATGGAAGCGTGCCCGAATAAACTCGCACCTACAAGCTCAACAACGCTGCAGATGGCTCTGGGAGATGCTTTGGCGGTAACTCTAATGGAAATGAATGATTTTAAAGCCAATGATT
>CBFGVN010000318.1:0-4356 GCA_965651845.1 uncultured Chryseobacterium sp.
ACATCAAAATTGATGAAAAGATTGATTATGTTGATATGAATCTCGATGGCGACGAATATTTTAAAGATGTTGTAGGAGTGACGGTTTCCCCGACAATGGCTCCGAGAAATGTGGTTTTCTTTGTAGATTCTCTCAATGCTCCGTATGTAAAAACCAAACCATTACATAGCAGCCAGGAAATTGTGAACGAATCTAATGAAGGAACAATCTTTAAAATTTGTGTTCAGTTGAATTATGAGCTTGAAAGACTTTTGCTGGGATTTGGGGAAAGCCTTATTGTACATAAACCTCGAAAACTCAGATTGAGACTTGAAGAAAAATTTAAAGCTGGAAGTAAGAATTATGAAGACTTGGTGGTGCCTGATGAAGATTAATTTTTTCGTTAAAATTTTCTGGCTTGGAAATTGTATAAATCATAATATAAAAATAGCATTATGAAATCACGAATATTAAAAACATTAATAGCCATTGCAGCACCTTTGGTGATAGAATTTGTTGTGAAAAAAATATCCGAGAGATTAAATAAAAAACCGGCGGAGGATAAGAAGAATATTCCTGTCCAAAACTGGGAGTAGTTAAAATTTAGAATTATTGAAAAGAGGCCGTCATATCCAATGAACGGCCTCTTTTTTATAATGATGGCCGAGGTTTTCAAAACCACACTTAATTAAACAAAATCATAAACACCATTCTTCCAGCCGAGAACTTTAGAAGAATCCGCTTTCAGCCAGTTTTTAAGTATTGTAGCATAGACTTTCCTGAAATCTTCGGAATAAATTAAATCTCCTTCATTCAGGTTCTGTAGATCCGGAAGAGCATTCAAAAGACCTTTCTTCTTCAATCCTCCACTGATGAAAAACATTTGGTTGGCCGTTCCATGGTCGGTTCCGCTGCTTGCGTTTTGAGCAACACGCCGTCCGAATTCTGAGAAAGTCATCAGCAAAATATCATCAAACAATCCATTGCTTTTCATGTCTGCAACGAAAGATTTTACGGCTTCGTTAATATCATCGAAAAGCTTTTGCTGCCGGTCATTCTGGTTCACATGCGTATCGAAACTGCCGATGGAAAGGTAATATACTCTTGTATTAATATCAGATTTTATCAATGAAGCGACGGTTTTAAAGTCTTTGCCGAGCTGAGAATTCGGATAAGTTTGTTCTGTCTTTTTTGCTTTACTTTTTTCGAAAATATAATCTGCATTATTGATCGTTGAACCTAAAGTCTGATAGAGATAAGAAACCGTTTCATCATCGTGATGATGGTCGTACAAAGATTTGAAATATTTTTCCTGACTGGTTTGGTATAATCTTTTCGTGTCTTTAAAGGCAAAAGCTTTATTATTTTCTCCTTTTAAAGCTAAACTTAGCATATCATCAACTTCCAGAGCTTGTGTAGGATGATCACATTTATAGCATTCTTCATCCAGAAACCTTCCCAGCCAGCCTGTTTCAAGGTATTCGTCGCTGCGGCTTGCAGAATGCCAGATATCCATGCTTCGGAAATGAGATTTATCAGGATTCGGGTAGCCGACATTGTTCATTACAGAGAGTTCACCATTATCATACAATTCTTTAAAATAGGAAAGCGCGGGATTAATTCCTGCTTCATCAGTCAGTGGCATCGAATTTTGAATGGCTATTTTGCTTCTTTCTTTAAAATAAATATCATTTTTTGTAGGAATAATGGTATTTAAACCATCATTTCCGCCTGTAAACTGCAGTACTATCAGAATCTTCTGATTCGGTTCCAATGCATCATCAAATGTCATTGCCTTCAGGAAATTCGGCATCAAGAACGATGCGGTAGCTAATGAACTTATTTTTAGGAATTCTCTTCTTTTAATTAACATAGAGTGTTAGGTTTTAGGTTAAGGATGTTAGGTTGTAGGTTTATCATTGCATTTTAACTATCAGCTAAAATCTGCAGCCTGCAACCTGAAAACTACATCAACTGATATTCTGGCGTTGACATTAAATTAATGACTTGCATTTTCACACTATTATCCGACAAATTTTTCACCGAATTCATATCCAAAGATTTTGAACTTTGAATTAAATAATCCTCCACATTCCTTCCATTTAAAGCTTTTTCCACACGTGTCCAGTCGATGGTAATGTTCGGATTTTTAAAAGTTTTATTTAAAGCGGTTTCGCGAGATTTCATTCCCATATCGATATCATCATCCTGTCTCGGAGTATATTCCAAAGGTCGTAGACCCGACCAGATCTGAGGAATCTGAAGCCGCAGCATCAGAGTTGAGCTATCGATCCATGATTTTCCGCTCGGCCAGCCTGCAACATTTGGCGGATAAAGGAGCATTTGCCCCAATAATTTCTGATAAACGATAAGGTTTTCCGGATTCTGAATATTCATGGGAAGGGTTCTCATTATTCCGGCCATCAGTTCAATAGGGGATTTTATTCTGTTGCCGATATTTTTTTTGTCATAAAACCATGAGCTTGAAAAAATTTCGGTCATGAGCTTTTTGATGTCGTAATTAGATTGATAAAAATTTTCGCTTAGTTTATTAACGATATTTTCATCAACATTTTCATTAACGAAGGATCTGTAAATTTTTGTGGTAATAAATTTTGCCGTGGCTTTTTGTTCAAGAATGATATTTAAAACATCCGTTCCTGTAAAATTTCCGGTGTTTCCAAGAAAGGTTTTGGTTCCTGTATCATGAAGATTTTTCCTTTCCCTGAAATTCCCTTCCTTATCGAATCCCCATCCTGTAAAAGCTCTGGCTGCTTCACGGATGTCTTTTTCTGTATAATTTCCTCGTCCCATGGTAAATAATTCCATTACTTCACGGGCGAAATTTTCATTGGGATGGTCTTTTTTATTTTGCTGATTATTTAAAAAGTTCAGCATGGCAGGAGCCTGGCTTACTTCAAACAACAGGTCTTTGAAATTTCCCAAAGCGTTTTTTCTGATAACATTTAAAATCTGCCGGTTGAATTTTGGGTTCACAACTCTCGAAGCAAAATGTCCGTGCCAGAAAAATGCCATTTTTTCCTTCATCTGCTCTTTGCTGTTTACTATTTTATCCAGAAAGTTCAGATTAAGCTCAAGATTTTGCTCTCGGTTGATTGTCTGGATTTCCTTTTTCTTTTCAGTGGGTGTTTTATCATTCATATAATCGATGATTTCTACATCCGGAGTGTCATAATTGATGTAAAGAAAGGTTTCTTCTTTAAAAAGATCGTTTATTAAGGTTTTGATGTCTTTATTTTTGAGATCTTCAAACTGGTTGATTCCCGCGCCAAAACCTGCGCGCCAGAGAAGATGTTTATTATTGATGAGAGATGGAGCTGTCATTAGAGTATTTTGTTTTTTGATGTTCTTAGAAAGAGAAGGTTAAATAAATAACGGGTTAATAATTGTTAATATTGCAATTATTCGGCTGTAATCCCAAGAATTTGAGTGGAATCTGTAATTAATGTTTCAGAAGAAAACTGCTTTTTTCTTAAACAATCATTTAAATTTTAACTGAATTTAATTAATTGATTTTCATTATTTTGGGAATTTTATTAATGTTAAAATGAAAAAAACACCGTTCCTTGGCACGATTTTTACATCTTACAGGTTAGTAAAATTTAAAAATCAGAGTTATGAAAATGTTTAAACAAGCAATATTATTGGCTGGAATTTTAACGGCTGGTGTTGTGAGTGCTCAAAGTGCACAGATGAACAATATGATTAAGGTAGGGGCAAATGCTGGTTTAGCGGTTCCTTCAGATAATGTTTCTGCTTCTGTAGGAGTGGATGTAGCTTATCAGAACCTTATTACTCCGGGATTCGGACTAGGTATTGCAACAGGATATACTCATTATTTTGGTAAAGATAACAACGGATATAATAATAATGATGTGGGAGTAATTCCTGTAGGTGCTTTGATCAGAATTTATCCTAAACAAACAGGATTCTATTTTGGGACAGACCTTGGATACGGATTCCTGGTAGGCGATGAGAAAGTAGCATCAAACAGTACGCTTGACAGACCCGACGGAGGTTTCTACATCAAGCCGGAGATCGGATATCACAACAGAGACTGGAATTTCTTTGTGCAATATCAAAAAGTATTTGTAGGAGATAAAGGAGATTTGCCAAACCAGGACTACAATGTGGGGAACATTGGGGTAGGTTTCTCTTACAATATTCCATTAGGAAAGTAGTTAGATTTAAATATAAACAATTATTAGCCAAACCTTTTCAAAAACTTGAAAAGGTTTTATTTTTCCCTGTCGGATTTACGAAAACTATTATTATATTTGATAAAATTTGAGGTTATGATTTTGAATCCAAAATTTCCACTTTATTTACCAGGAGTAGAGAACAGTAATAATGATC
>CBFGVN010000319.1:0-4348 GCA_965651845.1 uncultured Chryseobacterium sp.
GGTTTTCGTTTTCCGTTTGAGGTGTTTTTGTATTGTTTTCCTGGTTATCAGTTACAGTTTCTGTTCCTTCTGCATTTTCTTCAGAATCATCTTCTACATCTTTATCCATTTCTACTTTTGCGATATCTGCAATTTCGTCATTTTTCTTAAGGTTAATCATTCTTACCCCCTGTGTATTTCTACCCATCACTCTCATCTCATCCATATTCATACGGATTGCTACACCTGATTTGTTGATAATCATCAATCCGTCTTCGTCTGTTACGTTTTGGATGGCAATCAGATTTCCTGTTTTTTCGGTAATATTAAGGGTGATAACTCCTTTTCCTCCTCTGTTTGTGATTCTATAGTCTTCTACCGCAGTTCTTTTACCATATCCTTTTTCAGATACTACAAGAACCGTTTCGTTCTCTACATCGTTCACAACAATCATACCAATTACTTCATCATTATCTTCCATTGCAATACCACGAACTCCGATAGAACCTCTACCCACTTCTCTTACTTTTTCTTCAGGGAAACGGATACATTTACCATTTTTGGTAGCAATCATGATCTGAGAAGTGCCATTTGTAAGGTAAGCTCCCAACAATTGGTCATTATCTCTGATTTCAATAGCATTTACACCATTCACTCTCGGTCTTGAATATGCTTCTAATGATGTTTTCTTGATCGTACCATTCTTAGTAACCATCACAACACTCATCTGATTGACGTATTCAGAATCTTTTAAGTTATTGGTTCTGATATACGCTTTAATTTTATCGTCCGGTTCAATGTTAATTAAGTTTTGCACCGCTCTTCCTTTTGCTGTTTTGGAACCTTCAGGAATTTCGAATACTCTTAGCCAGTAACATCTTCCTTTTTCGGTGAAGAACAGCATATATTGGTGGTTCGTTGCAGAAACAATATATTCCAAGAAATCTTCATCTCTTGTTGTTGCCGCTCTGTTTCCTACACCACCTCTACTTTGAATTTTGTATTCTGAAAGTGAAGTTCTCTTGATGTATCCTGCGTGAGAAATCGTAAGAACTACAGATTCGTTCGGGATGATGTCTTCAATTGACATTTCACCTCCTGAATAATCAATTTCTGTTCTTCTTTCGTCGCCGTATTTTTCTTTAACTTCAATTAATTCATCCTTAATGATCTGGAATCTTCTAGGTTCATTAGCCAAGATATCTTCCAAGTCAGCAATTTCTTTCATAATTGCATCATACTCATCACGGATCTTGTCAAGTTCCATTCCTGTCAAACGGGCAAGACGCAGATCCAGAATTGCCTGAGCCTGAATTTCAGAAAGATCAAATTCTGTAATTAATCCTTCTTTTGCCGCTTGCGGATTTGCAGAGTGACGGATGATTGAAATCGCTTTATCTAAAGCATCCTGCGTACCGATCACCTTCATGAAACCTTCCAAGATATGAGCTCTTTCTTTCGCTTTTCTAAGCTCAAACTGAGTTCTTCTTACGATTACTTCATGCCTGTGCTCCACGAAATGATGGATGATATCTTTTAGGTTTAATTGTTCCGGTCTGCCATGAACCAACGCAATATTATTAACACTAAAAGATGTCTGAAGCGAAGTATATTTATATAATAAGTTTAAAACAACATTAGGAATCGCATCATTTTTCAATTCATAAACGATACGAAGACCTCTTCTGTCTGACTCATCTCTTATTTCGTAAATTCCAGGAATTTTCTCTTCTTTAACAAGCTCGGCTGTTCTTGCAATCATTTCCGCTTTGTTCACTTGGTAAGGAACTTCATTTACGATAATTGCATTTCTGTTCCCGATTTCTTCGAAGGCAACTTTAGCTCTAAGAACTACCCTTCCTCTTCCCGTATGGAAAGCATCTCTTACCCCGTCGTATCCGTAGATAATCCCACCTGTAGGGAAATCCGGAGCGATAATGTGATGCATTAATTCATCAATGGTAATTTCTCTGTTGTCGATGTAGGCACAGATTGCATTTACAGATTCCGTGAGGTTGTGCGGAGCCATGTTTGTTGCCATCCCTACTGCGATACCGGAAGTTCCGTTTACTAAAAGGTTTGGAATTTTTGAAGGCAAAACAGTCGGTTCCTGTAAGCTGTCGTCGAAGTTATTCTGGAAATCTACCGTTTCTTTGTCTAAGTCTGAAAGCACCTCATCTGAGATTTTTTTCAATCTTGCTTCGGTGTAACGCATTGCTGCAGGCGGGTCTCCGTCCATAGAACCGAAGTTACCCTGACCGTCTACCTGAGGATAACGCAAGCTCCAGTCCTGAGCCATTCTCACCATTGCATCATATACAGAGGAGTCTCCGTGCGGGTGGTACTTACCTAAAACGTCTCCAACAATTCTCGCAGATTTTAAATATTTTCTATTAGAAAAAACCCCTAATCCATACATACCATAAAGCACTCTTCTATGAACGGGTTTCAAGCCATCTCTTACATCAGGTAACGCTCTTGAAACGATAACCGACATCGAATAATCGATATAAGATGACTTCATTTCATCAACAATGTTGATAGGAATCAGTCTTTCTCCTTCTTTTTGCATAAACAAATTTTATTATAATGATAGTCAGACCCTTAGCTGTATGTCTGAAAATTATTCTTTTTGAAATTTTATTAACGGGCTAATTTACGAAAAATTTGCCGATTTTTGTGGTACAATTTATCCACAAAATCTTAAAAATTCATAAAATATGAGCGTATTAAGTATAACTTTCCACTGCACAAAAAATAATATTGATGAATGGGAAAATTATATTGATGAAACATTGGTTTTAATGACAGAAAATTTAATGGATGTCAGCAAATATATTCTTTCGGAAGTTCACAGTGATTATATTGAGGAAGGGAAAAATTATAATCTTCTTTTAATTTTTGATAATGATGAGCTGAGAGAAGATTTCATCAAAAGCGAGCTGGTAAATATTGCAGAGAGAGTTGAAAAGAAATTCGGGCAGGAAGTAATGATTTTCAATACTTTTTTGAACCCGAAAAAATCAAGGTTATAAGGTTAAAGCTAAGGTTGAGTAGAAACTTATAATACATCAAAAGCACCGAAAATTCAGTGCTTTTTTTATTTTTTTCCTTAGTTTCATCTGTGGTGGCCGTGCCCTCTATGATGTCCGTGGCCGTGGCCATGTCCCCTTTTTTCATAGATATACACTCTTTTTGCATGTCCCGGAGGTAATCCTCTTCTTCCGTGATGCTCATGAACAATACATGAAGTAAGCATCAACATTACCGTCGTAACTCCGACAATTTTAATCAAACCTTTCATTTTTTCACTTTTTCAAATTTCGAGATGGAAAACATCAAGGTTAATGCCAAAATCGATTATAGATTTTATCAGTTTTGAGAATTTTAGTTTAAAGTTTTGTATTTAAGGTTATTTGAATGGGGTAAATAATTAAAAAAAATTTAAGCTCCTTCCATATCGGTTATTGATTGTTGTCTACAATCTCGCTTCTTTTTTCCAATAAGACGACATCTTTCCACTGCCCGTGAAGCTGGGCCAATTTTCTCCTTATTCCAACAGTACGGAATCCATTTTTCTGATGAAATCGTAACGATGCTTCATTTTCGAAGAAGATGTTCGCCTGTAAAGTCCAGAATCCGTGGTTTTCACTATCCAAAATCATCTTTTTAAGCAAAACAGACCCTAATCCCTTACCTTGATAATTATTATCGAAATAAATGCTTACTTCTGCGACTCCTTTATAACACTCCCTTTTACTTACAGGTTTGAGTGCACACCAGCCTACGACTTCATTGTTTTCATTTTCCAGTACCCAGCGGCAATCGTTGAAATAATCCATATTCCAGGCTTCCGCGGTAGGAATTGTTGTTTCAAAAGTGGCCATTCCTCCGTCGACCCCGTGCTTATAAATTTCCAAAACTTTTGCTTCGTCGGCAGGAAGCATTTCTCTAAGCTCGTAATTCATTGTATTTAATGATATTTTCGTTTATTTTTTCTTTTAATTCTGGAATAATGTGTCTGCTTATCATTTTCGTCTTCAGAAATCACGCTTATATTTCCATCTACTTCAAGAATGGATAATTTTACATTTTCGATACTGTCGACCCCATGTTCCCGGATGGCTTCTTCCAGCTCGTTTCTACTGATTTTAACTTTATCTAAAGCTATTTCATCTATCCTGCCGTCTTTCACCAGAATAACGGGATCATCTTCGAGAAAAGTTTCGAACTTACGATTGGAAAACATAAATCTTTTAACAATAAAATTAGCTACAAAAAGAACCAGTGCAGCAATTAAACCGCCCTGCAGGGAAGTATCCGGACCCACCATCGCATTCTGAACGGCATTTGAAATCAGTAACAACAG
>CBFGVN010000320.1:0-4337 GCA_965651845.1 uncultured Chryseobacterium sp.
GATAAAGTAATCAAGAGAGAAGGCGACAACCTTCATCAGGAATTATATATTTCATTTGCTGAAGCAGCCTTAGGAACGAAGAAAGAAGTTCCGACAGTAGGCGGAAAAGTGAAAATCTCTGTTGATCCGGGAACGCAATCCGGAAAAATCCTGAGATTGGCAGGAAAAGGTCTTCCTAGTATCGATAGCTACGGAAAAGGAGATATGTTTATCCACATCAATGTCTGGACGCCTCAAAAGCTTACGAAAGAACAGAAAGACTTCTTCGAAAAGCAAATGTCCAGCGGAGAAATGGTGGCAGAACCGTCCGGAAAGGAAAAAACTTTCTTTGACAAAGTGAAAGATTTATTCAATTAATAATATAAAAGAGGCTTTTTTAAGTCTCTTTTTTTGTTTTTAAAGTGTTTAAGGAATGTTTAAATTTAAATAGATTTAAAGTAGATATTTCACTTTTTTATTAATAAAAACCAACAATAAACTTGCACTTGCTAAGGCACCCAGAAATATCAGGTTTCTAAATCTCATCTGAGATGTATAAATCAGATTCATCAACAAGGGATGAATGAGATAAATTGCCGTAGAAATGCTTGCCAGAATCTTGGAATCTGTTTTCATAGGAAGATTTTTGCAGTACAAAAACATAGCCGGACAAGCTATTAACAAAGAAAATAATAAATCTATACTTTCACTTTGGTTTAATTTAAAAACTTTATAATTTAAAAAAGCTTCAAAAACCACCAACCCCATTGCAGCCATTACAAATAAAAGCGACGGTTTCTGCTTTATATCGATCTGTAATTTTTTTATTAAAAATCCGATACCCAAAAAGGGAAAACAAACAAACAAAAAGTTTCTGTAAGTTGGGAAAAAATTCATTACGGCATCTATTTTTCCTTCAAAATAATGCGCGTTTCCCAAAAACTGGATGACATAGCCACAACAGAAAAAAAATAAAATAAGTGAAAATAAGATTTTAACTGATATTTTTCTAAAAGCAAACAGAACTATTCCCGAGAAAAAAGTTCCGATCAGATACCACAAATGATGAAAACCAAAAATAATGTTTGATATATAACTGTCCTTTTCCTTCCAAAGCGGAATGTAAATAACAGTCCAAATGGCATAAAGTATAAAAACTCTTACTAACCATTTTTTAAGCTTCCCGATATCATCCACAAAATAAAAATAATATCCCGTGATAATCAAAAAAACAGGAACGGCAGTTCTGAAAAGCCCGTTTACCAGCACATAGCTTAAAGACGGATAAAAATTCCTCAACAAATGCATATGTAAAAACATTACAAAAAATGCAAGGATGATCTTCAAAATATCAATGGAAAGACTTCTCATAAGAATATAAAAAAAGCCTATGAAATACGGTTGCAGAACGTATTCATAAGCTTTATATTTTTAAAGTTTTAAGCTCAATTATTTACGGGTTGCTAAAGAATAAACTTTTTTCCCAATGGTGAAAAGCGCAACAGCCGCTAATCCTCCTATAATTCCGAATGTAAACTCTTTCAGGATTGATGGCCAAGTTGGAAGCAATTCGTGCAGATAATGGATATTGTGTGCAAAAATTCCTCCGGAAACCAGAATTAAAGCAATGGTTCCTACAATTCCTAACAATTTGATGATAACCGGCAAAGCTTTCACCAACAAATGTCCAAGCTTCCCAAAGAAGCCTTTATCATTACTTTTTTTAATTAATTTAAAACCTGCATCGTCCATTCTTACGATTAAAGCAACGATTCCGTATACTCCGACAGTTGCTATAAAAGAAACAAAAGTTACGGTAAGAATCTGTGTCAACAAAGGATGATTTTCCTGGATAACCGTTCCTAAAGCAATAATTACGATCTCTATAGAAAGAATAAAATCCGTAGTAATGGCAGATTTTATTTTTGATTTTTCAGATTCCTCAGAATCCTCATCGGCATTACTTTCTTCTACCACTTCATGCCCTTTTTTAGAACGATGAAATAAAAATTCTATAATTTTTTCAACCCCTTCAAAGGCGAGATAAAGCCCTCCCAAGATGAGGATAATTTCTATGGCCGGTTTATAAAGCCAGTTTAATAGAAATGCAATAGGAAGGATAATCAATTTGTTGATAAATGAACCCTTTGTGATCGCCCACAAAACCGGCAATTCTCTTGAAGACAGGAAACCCGTTGCCTTTTCGGCATTTACAGCAAGGTCATCACCAAGAATTCCCGCTGTTTTCTGAGTTGCCAGCTTACTCGTAACCGCCACATCATCCATCAGAGCTGCGATATCATCCAAAATTGCAAAAAAACCAGATGCCATAGTATTTTAATATTTTTTTAATATCTGTTAAGTTCAGCAAAAATAATGTTTTAATTTTATTTTTAATATGACTGCATTGGGTTTCTTTTAAAAGATTCCTACAAAGAACAATTGTTTTGTTTGAAATAAACTTTGTCAAAGATTTTAATTTTAACAAAGTGGATACATTATTTGCTATTTGATGGAGAAAAATCATCTTCTTGAATTTAATTTCAACCCTAAATTTCATTATATTTATTCTATGAAAAAGCTGATTCTCAAATACCATTTCTTTGTTTTAGGGTTAATTGGCTTTATTTTAAATTCCTGCAACACAAGATTCCGGGTTTGGGTAGGAACGAATAATGAACAGAAAATCTACAATCTAAAATACGGAGAACACAAAAAACAGAAAATGGATGTTTTCCTGCCTTCAAGTTACCCCGAAAATTCTCCGGTTGTCTTAATTGTTCATGGAGGAGCCTGGAAATACGGGCGAAAAGAACATATGATACAGATTCAGAAAATGCTTTTTAAGAATAATATTCCGAGCATTAATATGAATTACAGGCCGGTATCAGCATCAAAGAAGATCACGTATCGGGAACAGCTAAGCGATATTCATGCTGTGATTGAAAAATTTAATTCTTTGGCTCAGAAAGCCGAACTTCAGCCCAACAATTATATTCTATTGGGCGAAAGTGCAGGCGGACATCTGGCTTTATTATATGGATATCAAAACCCGGAACAGATTAAAAAAATTATTTCATTGAGCGGTCCGACAGATTTTTATTCCCCTGAATATTTACATTCGTTTTATTCAAAATATTCTTCACCGACAGTTCAGAAAATGGTGGGTGAGAAATTCCAACGCAAAAATTTGTCTGAAGAATTCAAAAAAGCAAGCCCAATTGCCAATATTTCCAATGTGCCGACCTTACTGTTTCAGGGAAATCAGGATTTTTTAGTGAATCAGAAACAAGGATTGGCTTTAGATTCAGCTTTAACGGCGAATAATGTTCCGCATAAATTGGTTTTCATGAAAAACTCCGGTCATGCACCAAGATTTTTTAATAAAAGAAAAAGAGACAGTATTATTTATCCTAATATTTTGGAATGGATTAAAAAATGAGTGATATCTAATTGGTGATGAATAATTTTATTTCCTAATGCTTCAAGTGTCTCAACAGCAATTAAAACAAAAAAACCTCCGAAAATCGAAGGTTCATTTATAGTATTTAAATTAATTTTTATTTTTCTTCATCCTCATCAAAATTATGATTTTCGTACTTCGAGAAATCCTGTTTTTTCCCGAATAAGAACTTGAAAATCACAGGTAAAGTTGTAACCAATACAATAACGATGATGATTAATTCCAGTTTTTTCTTTAAATCTATTCCAAACTGTTCGATGAATAATTTATCCAGATAATGTCCGGAAAAGATTAATATAAATGACCAAAGAACTGCCCCAATCACATTATCTCTAAGGAAATCTTTTTTATCCATTTTTACAATTCCGGCAACAATTGGGGTAAATGTTCTTACAACCGGTAAAAATCTTGCCATAATAATCGCCAAAGCTCCATTCTTTTCGAAGAAATCATGAGCCTGATACAAGTATTTCTTTTTGAAAAGTACCGTATCCTGCTTTTTGTATAAAGCAGAACCTGTTCTTCTTCCAAAATAGTATCCTACTTCGTTTCCAATAATTGCAGCAAGGGCAACAGCAGAAGCTAAAATGAAAGTATCTAAAAAGTCGCTCCCAGTGGAGCCGAAAGTCTCTTTGATAATGTCGACAGCATAAATTCCCGAAACGAAAAGCAGTGAATCTCCCGGTAGAAAAAATCCTACAAAAAGACCTGTCTCAGCAAAAATAATAAACAAAATCAACCAGAACCCTCCTAATTTTATATAAAACTCAGGATTCAATAAATCTTTCCAACTGTTATAATCTTCCATACATATTCATGAACAACAAAAATAAGCTTAATAAACGTCAATCGGAAATAAATTATAAGATTTTAACTAAATTTAAAAGTGATTTTT
>CBFGVN010000321.1:0-4336 GCA_965651845.1 uncultured Chryseobacterium sp.
GATTTACAGACCGCGCTGTAGAAGGCGGTGCTGCAACGATTCTGGATTTGCCGATTGACCCGAATAAAGAATTAAAAAACATACAATTAACGGCAGTGAGCAACGATGTTGTGATTGGAATGATGAGTGCCACTGTTTTGAAATAATGTTATGATTACAGATTTCGACAAGCTCGGTCTGACAGTGCAAAGCAAGACATTTAGTATTAGGATTGTCAGGCTGAGCCTGTCAAAGCCTTAGTTATAAATTTAAATAGTAAATAAAATTAAAAGATCAATAGAGGCGGGCTTTAGCCCGTCTGCAAATAATGAAAATCATCAAGGCTTTAGCCAAAACTTATTGAAGTTTAAAATGTCGATTCAATAAAATAAAATTAAAAATGAAGAAATTAGTCATATATCTGAGTCTTTTCTGCATTGGATTTTCTTCTCTCAATGCTCAGAAAATCGACCGTAAGAAAGTCGTTCAGCGACATAATGTCGTCAATATCAAAGCGGATACCTTATCGTCTTTAACGGTTGGAAACGGAAAATTTGCCTACACCGTTGATATTACCGGAATGCAATCTTTCCCCGAATATTACAAAAACGGAGTTTCTTTGGGAACGCAGTCTGAATGGGGCTGGAACAGCTTTCCGAATACAGAAAATTATACGTTTGATGAAACTTTAAAACCATACGACTTCAATAACGACGGTCGAAAAGCCTTGTACAGTGTTCAAATCAAAGAACCGGAGCGTAACAAAAAAGCCGTTGAATATTTCCGTGTAAACCAACATCGCCTGCAATTGGGAAATATTGGAATTGAATTATATAAAAAAGACGGGCAGAAAGCAAAAATTTCAGATTTACAAAACATCAATCAGAAAATTGATTTGTGGACGGGAATTATTACTAGTGAATTTGTTTTGGAAGGAATGCCTGTAAAAGTCTGGACGGCTTCTTTCCAACATTCTGATAAAATTGGAGTTAAAATTGAGTCGGATTTAATTTCTCAAAAAAGATTAAAAGTTTTTGCCCGCTACCCCTATCCTAGCGGACAATTTTTAGATGAAGCGACTTTTTATGGAAACGAAGATCAGCATTCAACAAAAATTATTTCATCCAATACAACGCAGGGATTGATTGAGCATACATTACAAACTGCAGATTATTATACTCAATTGTATTTTACCGACGGAAAATTAAGCGAAGCCGGGAAGCATTATTTTGTTTATGAGCCTTCTTCTAAAAGCAAAATAATTGAATTGAGTATTGAATTTTCAGTTAAAAATCAAAAAACATCTAAAAGTTTATTTGCTGATGCCGAAAAAGAAAGCACATCGGGCTGGAAGAACTTCTGGAAAAGCGGTGCAGCTGTTGATTTTGAAGGAAGTACAGACCCAAGAGCAAACGAGCTGGAACGAAGAGTGGTCTTATCCGAATATTTAACCAAAGTTCAGTGTGGAGGAAGCAATCCGCCGCAGGAAACAGGGTTGACATTCAACAGCTGGTACGGAAAACCACATACCGAAATGCATTGGTGGCACGGCGTTCATTACGCTCTATGGGGAAGACCGGAAATTCTGGAAAAGCAATTGGATTATTATTTCAGATCATTCGAAAAAGCAAAAAAATTAGCAGAAAGACAAGGCTACAAAGGCGTAAGATGGATTAAAATGTCGGATAACGAAGGGAATGAAAGCCCATCTTCAGTGGCTGCATTTTTAATCTGGGAGCAACCACACCTTATCTATATGACCGAGCTTTTATATCGCAACAATAAAGATAAAAAGGTATTGGAAAAATATAAGGATCTGGTTTTTGCAACGGCGGAATTTATGGCAGATTTTGCCACGTACGACAAAGAAAAAAATCGATACAATCTAGGAAAAGGAGTAATTCCTGCACAGGAAGTTTTCCCTGCGAAAGACACCTACAACCCAACTTATGAAGTAGCATATTGGGATTGGGCGCTGAAGGTTGCTCAGCAATGGAAAGAAAGATTGGGCCAACCAAGAGATAGAAAATGGGATGATGTGATTGCAAAGCTGGCTCCGCTTCCGGTTCAGGATGGGGTTTATTTATCGACGGAATCTGCAAAAGACTCTTTTACATTTCCAAAATGGATGACCGACCACCCTTCCGTTTTAGGAGCTTTGGGAATGGTTCCCGAATCCCAAAAACTGGATAAGAAAATTATGGAAAACACTTTAGACATTGTTTGGGAAAGATGGAACTGGGAACACACCTGGGGTTGGGATTTTCCGATGACTGCCATGACTGCCGCGAGATTAGGTCTTCCGAACAAAGCTTTAGATGCCCTTTTCATGAATATTCAAACCAATACTTATCTGAAAAACGGTCATAATTATCAAGACGGGAGATTGAGAATTTATCTTCCCGGAAATGGCGGAGTTTTAACAACAGTTGCCATGATGTTGGAAGGATGGGATAATTCTCAAGGACAATTTCCTGGTTTTCCAAAAGACGGTTCCTGGAAAATAAAAGCAGAAGGTTTCAAGAAAATGCCATAAATTTTTCACATTCATATAGTTAGTAAAGTCTGTCTTTATGGGGCAGGCTTTTTTTGTTCTTAAACCTTAAAGATTCAAATTTTTTCAAAAAATTATTTTTAAAATAACTGCTATTAAATTAATTTCAGCATTCTAGTATTTATCTTTATTAAATTAATACAACTAAAGAATAACTTGTAAAAAATTCGTAACTTGTCTCCCATTATTCTGAATCAGATTTTTAGAGTTATTCTCTTAATTTGATCCAAATATCCCCCTTATATAAAGCAATGGCAGAAACATTCGAAATTTACATTAACGAACATTCCAGAGTTCCGAAATACAAGCAAATTGTAGATTCTATTCTGAATGGGATTGATGGTGGAGAAATTCAGATCGGAGAAAAAATTCCTTCCATCAATGAATTGAGCGAATCCTGTTTTCTATCAAGAGATACAGTAGAAAAAGCCTATAAAGAGCTTAGGAAAAGACAAATTATTGAGTCTGTAAAAGGAAAAGGGTATTATATTTCACGTATCAATAAAAATGATATCATTAATATCTTCTTCCTGATCAACAAACCGAGTACGTACAAGATGATGATTTATAATTATTTCGTCAATGCAATCGGTACCAAAGGCAATGTGGAGATGTATATTTACCACTGCGACGAAACACTTTTCATTAATTCTTTAAAAAAGAACCTGGGTGGATTTGATTATTATGTAATCATGCCCCATTTTCGGGATGAGCAGTCTAAACACACCAGTTCTACTAAGGAAGTGATAGAAATGATTGAAAAAATCCCGAAGAACAAATTGCTGATGCTGGATAATACCAAACCTAATATTTCCGGGGAATACGGTTCTATTTTTCAGGATTTTGAGCATGATATTTATGATGCCTTAAAGGAAGGTTTAGATAAAATCAAAAAATACGAAAAGATCATTTTGGTGTATCCTGACAAGTCGATTCACCCCTATCCTTTTCGAATTGTACGAGGTTTTGAGAAATTTTGTAAAGATTTTAAACTCGATTATGAAATTTTAGATGAGATTTATCCTGATATGGAGCTTCAAAAAGATATTTTCATTACCATTCGTGAGCGTGACCTGGTGAATCTGGTAAAACAAATCAGACAAAACAATTTGAAACTAGGCGAAGACATCGGAATCATTTCCTACAACGAAACACCTTTGAAGGAATTGCTTGGAATTACCGTAATTACGACAGATTTTAAGGCAATGGGAGAATCTGCAGCTTATATGATTTTAAAAAATAAAAAAGAATCTGTGAATAATGTTTTTAAATTTATTCAGAGGGATTCTTTGTAAATTATTATCATTTAAATATTTCAAAAGCGCAATCGATTACGCAAATTTAAATATTATAAAATTTAATTATGATTAAAAAAATAATTTTTGCCATGAGTTTTATAATGGCAATCACTATTTCCGCACAGAAAATGAATGATAAAGAAGCTGTAACCGCAGCGGCCGAAAAGCTAAGATTAGCTATGGTAAGCGGAGAAAAATCAGATTTAGAATCTTTGATTTTACCGGAGTTAACGTATGGTCATTCAGGAGGGCATATCGACGATGCAACGGAATTCGTTGAAAAATTGGTCAGTAAAAAATCGGATTTTGTGTCGATTGATATTACAAATCAAACTGTAAGTGTAGTTGGAAACACAGCGATTGTTCGTCAACATTTTTATGCAACGACTGCTGATGCAGGAAAAGTTCCCGGTGATGTGACGCTGGATATATTGTTGGTTTGGGCTAAAGTGAAAAACGACTGGAAATTATTGGCAAGACAAGCTGTAAAATCTGAAAAGAAGAA
>CBFGVN010000322.1:0-4335 GCA_965651845.1 uncultured Chryseobacterium sp.
AGGCATTTATTAAGTATTTTTGTTTCAATTTTATCCCAGTCAACAATGGTATTTGCGATATCTTCACAATCTTTTCTTGAAAAAACGAGCAGCTTAGCATCCGTCATTGCCTGTACATATTCAGAAGCGACTGCACGGTCGTTGAATTTTTGATAATCATTCACAAAATTATTTTCATCAATAAAAAAATGGGTAATTTCCATTCCTTTATTATTATAATAACAAAAACGGAATACACCTTCGAGAATAAACCCTGCATATTTTGGAACTTTTCCTGCTTCTGAAAAATATTCATCTTTACGAAGCTCAAGAACTGTTGCTTTACTTTCAATAAAATCAATCTGCTGTTTGTTCAAATTACCAAATCGTAAAATATATTCAATCATTTTTTTCATATAGTAAATTTAATAATCGTTATCCCGGATACAATTAACATATGGTAAAAAGTGTAGAATTCACTTTCTTTTCATTTTCAATTTGACATCTCTCCTAGACACCCCTTTACTCAAGATTTTTGAGAGATTTTTTCAGGAGCCTAAAGTGCAGGACACTCTATTAATACGATCAAACTAACTTAGCTGTAAATCAAATCAGTGAACAGATCTGAACCATTTATAGCAAAGATTTCCACAAACTTCTCTGGAAATCGCGTTTGTATTCGAATTTATTCATGATCCATAAAATGTTAATAAAGATTTTGAAATGAATGTAAATGTTTATAGATTATTTTTAAAAGTAAGTAGAACAGCCTTTCTTTTTACAACTTTATGCATTATTTTTTCACTACAAATTAAAGCACAAGCCATTGATCGGTTTGATCTGGTGAACAGGCACAATGTGATTTTAAAAGAAATCGACCCATTGGCGCCGTTATCACTAGGTAACGGAGATTTTGCCTATACAGCCGATGTCACCGGGATGCAGTCAATGGAGCATTACTATTATAAAAACGGAATTCCGCTCGAGACCCTTTCTACCTGGGCTTGGCATTCATTTCCGAATACGAAGAATCTCAAAATGGAAGATGCCATGAAAGCGATTGATTTTCACGGGCATAAGATCATGTACGCAAGTGAAGAAAAAAGCCCTGCAGGTGAATATTTCAGGAAGAATCCACATCCTGTTCCCCTTGGACAAATCAGTTTGGTAAAAGAAAACGGTACATCCATTGAAGTATCCGATCTGAGCCAGATCAATCAAAAATTGGATCTTTGGAAAGGCCTTCTCTCCAGTTCTTATCAGCTTAACGGAAAACAGGTTTCAGTAGAAACGGTCAGCAGCCCGGGAGAGAGCATTGTAGCCTTCAGTATTAGATCATTATTATTAAAAGAAGGTAAATTAAAACCTGCATTCCGATTTCCTTAAGCCTATGATTTATCTATTAAAAATAAACCTCCTTTCGAATGGGGCAAAACAAATCTGCACCAAACTACAATAATTAACAAAGGAATAAATAATGTATTATTAAAAAGAGTAATTGATACTACAGAATATTATGTAACCATTCACTGGAAAGGAAAAGCAAAATTCGAAATGGATGGAGCACATCGTTTTTATCTGAATGCAACAGGTTCAGAAAGCCTGGAGATCGTTTGTCGATTTTCTCCTGTAAACGTTGAACAGACGCCGCCATCTTTTGCCGAAATCCGTAACGCAAGTGCCCTTTCGTGGAAAGATTACTGGACTAAAGGCGGGGCTGTAGATTTTTCGGGAAGCAAAGATCCACGTGCTCATGAGTTGGAGAGAAGGATTGTTCTTTCTCAATATCTGATGAAGGTAAATTACGCAGGTTCTTTTCCTCCTCAGGAAACAGGCTTAACTCATATCAGCTGGTATGGCAAGCATAATTCAGAGGTATATTGGTGGCATGCTGCACAATTTTACCAATGGAACCGCACAGATTTATTAGAAAAAAGCTTTAGCTGGTATAAAAAGATATTGCCAATTGCTCTAAAAGAAGCCAAACGTGAGGGATTCGAAGGTGCAAGATGGCCAAAAATGGCGGGTATTGACGGCAGAACCAGTCCTGGAGGGATCAATCCGTTCATCATCTGGAACCAGCCCAACCCTATTTATCTTGCCGAGCTGATATACCGCGCACATCCTAATGCTGAAACCCTTAAAAAATACAGTGATGTTGTATTCGAATCTGCCAATTTTCTGGCTTCTTATGCCTTTTATGATTCGAAAACGGACCGTTATATATTAGGTCCCCCACTGAAAAGCGTAAATGAAAGCACCCCGGAAAATACAACCCAAAACCCAACTTTTGAATTGGTACAATGGTATTACGGATTAAAAGTTGCCCAAGACTGGCGCGTACGCATGGGAATGGCAAGAAATACACATTGGGACAAAGTCCTGAGAAAATTGGCTCACCCAACAATAAAAGACGGAAAGTATCTGGAAATGGAAACAGATCCGGATATGTATAATAGAAAAGGAGGCTTTTCCTCTGCCCTGCTCATGAGTCTGGGGCATCTTCCTCAAACACCTTTAATTGATTCCACCGTTATGCATCATACTTTTAATACCATCTATGAACGTAATGGTTTAAGAAGTTTTGTCAGCTGGAGTTTAGGGAAAGGAGCTATGACGGCAGCACGTTTGGGCGAACGGGACAAAGCGATAGATATATTATGCAACACCCTTCCCGGTGCCCTATTTTTGAAGAACGGACATGTACAACGGGCTAAGGAACCTTTGACCTGCCCTGCCTATTTGCCGGCGAACAGTGCCTTTCTTGCTGCAGTGGCATTAATGGCTGCAGGATGGGACAACGGACCGTCGGCCAATGCTCCCGGATTTCCTCAGAACGGAAGCTGGAACGTAAAAGTGGAAAACATGAATAAATTACCATAATCCTATAATCAAATCATCATTATGCTTTGGAAACTTTATTTATCCTTATTATTAAGTTCGTACTGTGGAATAGCTTATGCGCAACAACTGGCTTTTCCCGGTGCTGAAGGCTTTGGACGTTTTGCTTCCGGCGGACGTGGCGGAAGTGTTTATCATGTAACCAATCTTAATGATAAAGGTGCAGGTTCTTTCAGAGATGCGGTAAGCCAGCCCAACAGAACTATTGTCTTTGATGTTTCCGGAGTGATCAGAATCAAAGAAAAGATTGCTGCAGCTTCTGGAATTACCATCGCGGGTCAGACTGCACCGGGAACCGGCGTCACCGTCTACGGCAATAGTATATCCTTTAAAAGCAATACCATTGTGAGGTATATGAGATTCAGAGGAAGTATTGATATGCCTCAGGGAGCATGTACTGTAGTGGCAGATAACCTGAAGGATATTATCTTTGACCATGTTTCTATAGAATGGGGACGATGGGATAATTTGCATGTAAAAAACAGTACCAACGTTACTTTCCAATACTGTCTTATTGGTGAAGGTATAGATCCACAGCGTTTTGGGGCTTTATTGGAAAATCCCGTGGATATAACCGTACATCATAGTTTATGGACAGGAAATCAAAGCCGTAATCCCAAAGCCAAAGCGAAAATTGAATATATAAATAATGTAGTCTACAATTGGGGAAAAAGTGCCTTCGTTGGAGGACATTCAAGTACCGATCATTATCAGGATTTGGTGGGGAATTATTTTATTGCCGGACCCAGCTCGACCGATGAATTTTTAGACATGTTCACAGCTACAGATCATGTTTACCATAAAGATAATTATGCAGACCTCAACAAAGACGGCAAAGTAAACGGACGATTGATAACCGATGAAGATTTTATCAAAGAAACAGCCACTCTGGTAAAAGAACCATCGACATTATCAAATAGTGTAAAAATCAGCACTGTATCTGATGCCTTAAAAATAGTTTCGGCAGAAGCAGGTTCATCCCTGCATCGGGATGCTGTAGATAAAAGGATTATCCGTTATTTTAAAAGTCTTGGTAAGAAAGGCCAGATTTTTAAAACGGAAGCTGCAGCCGGCGGGCAACCGGAAATCAAACAAAAAACTACAACACTAAAAGATACAGATTCGGATGGCATACCTGATAACTGGGAAACTAAAAACAAGCTGAATGCTATGGATCGCGCAGATGCGGCAATTTTAACTCAAACCGGTTATACAAATCTGGAAAACTATCTGAACAGTCTGGTAAAAATAGTTCATTAAAAATTATATAATTAAGATCAATTAAGCCTTTTGCATTATTGTGGAAGGCTTTTTATTTTAGTTTGAAATAAAAAAAGAAACTTGTCAAAGGACAAGTTTCCAACTAACCATGATACCACCTAACCATTTAAATATTATTCTTAGGTATTTCTAAATAAAGTATTTCCACTATAAAAATTTAGTTATCATAAATAA
>CBFGVN010000323.1:0-4326 GCA_965651845.1 uncultured Chryseobacterium sp.
GAATATCAAGCTGTCCAAATGTTGATATCGTTTGTTCTACAGCATCAATTACCTCCTTAGGTTTTTGATTATTAGCTTCAATGGCTATTGCTTTTCGTCCTGTTTTTTCAATTTCTCTTACCAATTCTTCAGCTTTTTCCTTATCAGAAACATAAGTAAATGCTACATTTGCACCGTCGGAAGATAATCTTCTTACAATTCCTGCACCGATTCCACGGCTTCCTCCAGTTACTAAAGCTGTTTTATTATTAAGTGTTGACATCATTAATTATTTATATTAAGTTGGATAAAATTTATTTAGATCTGTTATTTATAGTTTGATTAAGTTCAGCGTAGGTAACGTTCCTCCCGGAAATTGTTGTAGCTTGCCTCCTTCGTTAAGGCGACCTAAGTCTATTCCTGCAAAACCCAAACGGTTAATAATTCCAGAAACAATATCTTTTGCATCGTTATAATCTCCGGAATAGAATATGACTCTTCTCCCTCCTCCCTGCATAGGATTTGCTGCTAAAATTTCTGGCTGTAAAGTATTGAAAGCTTTTACTAGTTTAGCTTCTGAAGTCCATTCCTGTACAACTTCACTTGAGGTTTTGTTTCCTAAGTTGGCTAATTTAAAACCGGGCAATATTGGATTAGTTGGATCAATTACAATTTTCCCGTTCCAATCAATATTCTGAGTTACTTGTTCTAAGTGTTGCCATTGTAAGGCTAAAAAAATCACTTCTGCAGTAGTAGCTTCTTCTACACTTCCTGCCGTTACGTTCTCTCCTAATTGGAGTGCTAATTCTTTGAGAGATTCTGCTCCTCTGCTATTACTGATTACTACTTCATAACCAGCGTTTGCTGCTTGTTTGGCGAAAGCTTTTCCTATAGCTCCAGCGCCGATAATTCCTATTTTCATAATGTTTGAATTTAAAAGTTAATATGCGTTGTGTGTGATAATAGTTCCTGTTGTTTGATAGAATTTCCCGTTAGTCATTGTTATATTGGTATAAACCAATTTGTTCTCGAAATCATGAATTTGACTGATTGTTGTTCCTGAAATTTCTTTCCAAGTGATTAAAAACAGATTTGCTTTCAATTCCGTAACTTTTGTTTCTACTGTTTCAGCGTATCCGTTTTCAATTCTTCCTCCTCCATCAATGATTATAAATGACATCTTGTTTTCAGTTTCAAATAACATTTCTAACACAATAGAATTCATTTTTATTTTCAATCTGGTATTTGTATAAAATTTTTTACTTGTTGCATTCATGACTTCTTTGGTTATTTTCTTTTACAAAGTTGCTACAGGAAGCATGTTTTATCCGTTGATAAAAGGCAAATAAAACTCTTGACATTTATCAAGGAAAGAAAGATTATTTAGCTTCTTCTGAAAGAAAGTGAATTAGTTTTTCTGTGTGTGCAATAAACGGTGTATGGCTGGATTTCATGAAAAATTGTTTTTCAATATTTGCTTCTTTTGCCATTTTTTCTTGTAGGGCAATACCAATGGTATGGTCTTCTGTAGTAAGTATCGCAGTCTTTTTTATTTTCCCAAATCTGCTATTGCTTAGCTTTACGGGTGTAGCCAATGGAGTTAGGGGCTCAGGCTGAATATTTGAAGCAATATATTCTCCAATAGGTTTTGGGGCATCGGCTGCAAAAACATCGATTACACCTTCTTTTGCGACCTGAACATATCCTTCCGATTCATTTATTTTAAGGTATTGACCAATATGACTTTGAGTATCGGTCTGAGCAATGGAAAGTAAGCTCTCTCCATTTTTGGGAATATAAGCTGCTATGTAAATCAGCTTCTTGATTTGTTGTGGTATTTCTTCTGCTACCTGACTAATGACAATGCCTCCAAAACTGTGTCCGACCAAAATTATTTCTTCTTTAGTTCCAATTACTTTTTTTACAGCATCAACATAAGTTTGTAAAGTAATTGAGTTCATAGGGGTTTTATCATCGCCATGCCCTGGTAAATTAACCATTAAGACATTGTGTCCTTTTGCTTTTAAACTATTGGAAACATTATACCAGTCTGAAGCTTTAGACCATGCACCATGCACAATAACTAATGTGTTTTTTTCTTTTGATGAATAAGTGCTTGCTTTGCTACCAATAAAAAATAGTATTAATATGGCAGTCATTATAAACTTTGTTTTCATAAATATTGGGTATTTAATTAAAGAAACTCACTTTGAATTTCTTTTACAAAGTTGCAGCGGAAAGCACATTTTATCCATTGATAAAAAGCATATAAAACTCTTGATAAATGTCAAGAGTTTTAATATTCAAACTTCACAGAAGCGTAGCTTATAAATAAGTAAAATGGTATATAGAGTATCTTATTTCCTTACCATATGGTTTCTTATCCTGCTTATAGTTTCCGGAGAAATTCCTAAATAAGAAGCAATCATATGCTGTGGAATGCGATTGGTGATATCAGGATAGGTCTTTATGAAATCTGCATATTTCTCTTCAGCAGTATAGCTTATGCTGGCATGGATTCTATTTTGTGATGCTATGAAGCTTCTTTCTAATAACACTCTGGTAAACTCACCAAATTTAGGGATTTCAACTTGCAAACGGTCGAAATCAGCCTTCGGAATAAGTACGATTTCTGAATCTTCCAAAGCTTCAATATTGAATGTTGATGGTAATCCCGTATGATAACTTTGTCTATCGCCTGCCCACCAATTTTCGATGGAAAATTGAATAATATGTTCTACTCCTTTTTCATCTACTCGATAAGTACGTAAAACTCCTTTTGAAACAAATGCATTTTTATTCCAAACATCTCCTTCCTGTAAAAGATATTGACGCCTTCGAAGTTTTTTTACGCTGCAAACCTGTCTGAACATTTCCAATTCATCATCATTTATTGGGAATTTATCTTCAAGATATTTAAAAAAATGGGCTACCATTGACAATGATTTAAGAATAATTACAAATTTAATTATATTCTGTAAATAATTCTATTTTTAACTGTGTAATTCCAGTAATATTGTATCTCTCTTTCGCAGAATTAGGGTGGTTAATTTTGCAGATATTATACTAATGAAGAAAAAAATTGACATAGTATTGAAAAAAATTATATATATTCTCTTTTTATTTGCGAAAGTATAGTAGGATCCTGTATTTCATCATCTTTAGCCAGTAATAATACTTTAGATAAGACTTCAGCTGATTTCGGATCATCATCGGCAAATGGAAGAAACAACCTTCCCCTATGTTGAGAATGTACTGGGAGTATCGACAGGTATTTTCCCGGAATCTGATGGACAACAGCACTTCCTAAATGTACGCTGTATTCTGCCATTGTACCTCTTACTAAGACATGTGACCCTTCAACAGTGAGATTTTCCAGTTTAAATAATCTTGCGGTTTCTTTCATTAGTACAGCCCTCATTTCAATGGAAGAATGACTGGCCTCAGGGTCAACGCCTCCTACATGCGCTACCGATACTACCAGATCTATATCTCGCATTACCTCTGAAAACAATCTTGGATTGATATCTTCAAAAGGAATATTCTTATAGTCTTTTAATGAATGAAATTCTATGGTTTCCAGCGTTGGGCTTTCGACATCGGCAGGTGAAAACCAATCGGCCATCGCATAGAGTTTCACCTGAAAACCTGCTTTGTGATACACTTTCTGTAATCCTTCTTCATAATCTACTTTCCAGCCTCGTGTTTTAAGCAGGGCTAATGCCTGCTTGGGTTGAACCTGATGTCCTGCATAACGGCGGGATACGGATTTTTCCTGTAACTCATCCGGTGTAGGTACATATAATTCTCTGAATATTTGCTTGAACGGCTGAATGAGTTTTTCTTTAAAACAATAATGCTGATAATCACTCCAAATTGAATGCTCATGTAAATCCACACAATGAGCAATTCTAAGCGTAGTATTTTCGTTTAACTCCTGAGCCTCTCCCTCGGCAGTTACGAGGTTACTTTTATGGAAAAATCCTATTTTTTGATCATTGGAAATAAACACCAGCTTTTCTAAATGTTTAACAATAACAGGGTGCTCAAAAAGATTCTTGATTTCTGACAACAGAAATTCATCCCCTCTAATCATGGCTTCTTCCAGTCCTTTTCGGGAACGGGCCCACTGTTCACGCATGATCTTGCGATCATTTCCTAATTCTACAATGACTTTGTCTTTTTTAATTTTTGTCGGTATGGATTTTAGTTGCTTATCGTCTTTGAATACTACCAGTTCAGCTTTTCCATCATCTTCTATGACGAGTCCTACGGTAATTCCATCAATAGTCACCTGGGTTTCTTTGGATAATAGATTCTGAATTTGTTTGGTTTCCATAGCCCAAG
>CBFGVN010000324.1:0-4325 GCA_965651845.1 uncultured Chryseobacterium sp.
CGTCGTCCGCCACAAGATCATCCGTCTGCCCGACGCCGAAGCCACGAAGCGTGGCCTGTTGGGCGAGCCGGCGGCTAGCTGATCGTCGACCGGGAGCCAGGAAGAGGATTCGACCATGGCCAGCGAAAACTCCGTCACCATCATCATCTGCTCCGGTCAATCCAAATCTTATGTCAAACCAATTAAATTGTGGAACTTCCACATAGCTTCCATTGAAATATTTAACTCTTTTCTGATAATATTTCGTCAAAAGATTTTGCCTCATATCATACATAGCAATCCGAGAATACGGAATATATAAGTTTTGCCATGTGAACTCGTTAGAAGCAAACTGATCCAGAGACATATCGTACATATTCGCCAAAACTTCCGCATTGATTTTCTCTTTATCACTACCCAGCACTTTTACAGACCATTTTTCCTTTGAATTGGGTTCCAGCTTGTCTCTGAAAGTAATGGTTTCAATTTTTAAAGGCTGTTCGGAATTTTTAATTTTTATATTAACCGTTTCTGTCTGAACATCATTGTAAGCAACCAGCTGGAATTGAATATTTAATCCCGAAACAGCTTTATCTTTCGGAACATCAATTCCATATTCTAAAACTCCATTCTTAAATTTCTGAACTTCCGAAACCGTTTTTCCCGAACCGTCCTGAACAAAAATATTTACTAAGGCATCCGGAACCGCAGAATACACACAGATTTTAGCTTTTTCTCCCCTCGAAAATTCATTTTTAGGCTGGATGGCCGTAAGGAAAGTTTTTTGATTTTGTTTTAAGGAATTTTTGTCCCAAACACTAAAATATTGGGAAGTTTTAATGGTATCTTTTCCTTCAAAATTATAAAGTTCAAGCTGATAATCTCCGGCTTCCAGTTTTCCTAGATCCAGAGATTCTTCATTTCGCGTTGTACCATTTAGAATGAGAGAAGATGTTTTCCAGTTTTTAATTTCATCATTCTTATCGTACGAATCATGTGGGAAATTGCTGATAAATTCCTCTTTTGAGAATTTCGGCAGATCCTGAATCTCCTGTTTAAAATTATTTCTTAAAATTCTGTTTGGCGCTTCTAATTTTGACAGTTTTACCTGATAAGATTTTTTAAGGTTCTGCTCGTTATAATTTTTGGTTTCAACTTTTACTTTCGCATTTTCATCAGAGAAAATATCTTTAATTTCCTCTGCTTTTATGTAATGCGAAACTGAAGAAACTTTCAATTGAGTATCCGCAGACTGAGTTTCCCCATTGATGTCCGTAACGGAAGCATTGATTTCATAATTATCAATCTGAATTCCGTCCAGTTTTTCATCTTTTTTCAATTCCAGACGAATGACAAACTCACCTTTTTCGTTGGTCTGAGTTTCTCCTAAGATTGAATTTTCGTTGTCATTATCATGTGGATACCACCAGAAATATTTCCAGCGGATATTATGTTTTTTAATCTCGTAGTTTACCTTCGTATTACTTAAGGCAACTCCGGAAAACATCATGGCTTTTCCTTTTAGCTCAATGGTTTGTCCGTATTTATATTCATCTTTTACAGGTTCGAAGGTTACTTCAAATTTTGGGCGCTTGTACTCTTCTACCCTAAAATCTTTGTATTGTTCCTGCTCTCCATCTGTTTTCAAAACAAACATTCCGTTCAGTTTTCCTTTTGGCAGAATAAAGCTTCCCTGATAAGAACCAAATTCGTTTGTACTGAAACTTTGGGAAGAAACCTCCTGTCCGTTGGCATCCATCAACGTGATCTTTTGTTTCAGCCCGGAAACGACAGATTCTTTTTCTTTATCGATTTTTGTATTAATTACTTTAAAATAAACCGTTTGACCAGGGCGATAGATCGCTCTATCCATAAATATCTGAGCTTTTGTTCGTGCTTTTTCATTAGGATCATATTCCGTATCATAATCATCACCATACACCTGCATGATCTGGAAATCATTGGATTTCGGCTGCTGAATAAGGAAAGTTCTGTAATAGTCATTATTAGCCGTAGATGGAAGCTTGAAAATCCCTTTATCATCAGTTTTACCATCGGTTTTATTTAAAGTGTTATTGGCAACAAATTCATAAAATGCAAGATTCTCATTAGTAACAGGTTTTCCGTTTTCGCTGTTTATCAATTTTAGTTCATCTGCAGAATATTTTCTATTTGCTTTACTTTGATAAATAATTTTATTATTGGAAACAAAGAAATAAAAATTCTGATTTTTTTCGTTGTTGTCTCCATTCACTTTATATTCAATTACATAAATTCCGGATGGAAGCGGCTTTATTTCCAAAGAGGTCTTATGAATCTGGAAATCTTTAGGGTCCGGCAGCTGATATGTTTCTTTCCTTACCGGAGTTTTTTTAATCTTTCCAAACATATCCGCGTAAGAATTTCTTGCATATTGCAAAAATGATTTAATATCTTCCTTCACTTCATAAATATCCAGAGAAAACTCCGAAATATTTTTATATTCTGCTACGAAATGAATGGGTAAGTTTTGCTGTGTCTGCTGCTCATATTTAATGTTTAAAGAAGGTATTTTAATCTGTTCTTCTTTATTTTTAATATTCTCAATAAAAGGAGATCTAGGATATTGACTTTTTGCCTGAGCAGCAATTTCCAGTGCTTGTTTTTCCTGCTTTTTCCTTGTAAGCTCATTCATCATCTCTTCCATGATAAGCACTTTGTAATCCCCTTCTACATTAGATTTTACAAGATTCTGAAGTTGTTCCAACTTATCTTTGCATTGATTAAAATTACAATTCTCCTGCAATTTTTCATGCATAAAATAGAGCTTAGGATTTCCACCGTTTTGCGCAATTAATTCATCAAAAATACTATTGATCTGCTTCTGATTTTCCGTAAGCTCGTTTTTTGTAAAAATCCCGTTGTTTGAAAGGAAATCAACCTTTTTTAATGAATACCAGTCAGCCAAAGTCGGGAAAAATGAGATATTTTCCGTGTTGGTGAAAAGGTTCTGATATTTCATCAAAGAAACTTTTTTCATTTCACCTTTTTGCCGATCAAGCCCCTGAAAGCTTTTGATAAGGTAATTTTTAAAATCCAGCTTGCTCCAGGTCTCAATCTGGGAAACATCCTGGGAATTCATGTTTGTTCTTCCGTTGATTTTCCATAAATTCTGATTGTAATAATTCCTGAAAAACTCATTCATCAAAACCTTGTAGATAATTTTTTCTTCATCTTTCAGTTGTTTCTCTGTATCCTGCAGTTTGCTGAAAAACTGGGATGCAGAATTATTTTCGTCATCATCTCTGGTTTGATTCACAATACTGAATTCTGCCTTCAGAGATTGGATAAGCTGTGAGGTATTGTTCTCTTTCATGGCTTGTTTTTGTATGTCTAAAATAATGGGAAGATTAGATTTATAAGCACCCTTCTGAGAATTTTCCGCTACTTTTTTCCATTGCTCGTCATAATATTTTTGAGCAAAAAGAGCTGAAAAGTTCAGCAGCAGAAGCAAAAGCACAAAAATCTTGGAAAATCTTTTCATATTTGTTAATTTTGATAAATGATTTCTTTAAAAATACTGAAAAAAACTGTTATCGACAGTCAACTTTACGTATCCTTAATGGGAACTCTTTTTGCAGTATTTTTCATGGAGGAGCAAAACACGTTCCGTTTTCCTACTGTTTTCCTCATTTTTATTACTTATTTCAGCGGATATCTTTATACCAAGTATCAGTATACGAAATATTTTTTTAGGATTTTAATACTGAATTTCTTTGCGGGAATTGCATGTGCACTTTTAATCATTCATAACCATAATGAAATCCGGTTGATCAAATGGTTTATCATTATTCTCTTAGGATTGCTTTATAACAGCTTTTTTCTTGAGGTATATATTCGAAAAATTCCTTTGCTGAAAGTATTTTATGTAGGATTGGTCTGGGCTTTGGTCAATTGCTGGCTTACCTTGCCGGAGTTTAATTTTCCGATATTTTTTATTAGTTTCTTTTTCATAACGGCCTTAGTCTTACCATTCGATATTCGGGATATGATAAGCGATACAGTGGAAACCTTTCCAAAATTAGTAGGTATTCAAAACACAAAATATATTGCTTATTTATTGGTTTTTGTGAGTAATATTCTTTCGATTTTTTATTTGGATTTAAATTATTCTCTTTCATTTTTTCTTTCAAGTATTATCACTTATATTTTGATTTATTTCTCTGAAAATGAAAGAAGCGATGCCTATTTTTCATTCGGGGTAGAAACATGTTCTGCACTTCCCTTTTTATTTTTACTAATAATGAAGTATATTTGACGAATGATAATTAAGAAGCTTTCCCTGTACAATTTCAAAAACCATTCTG
>CBFGVN010000325.1:0-4322 GCA_965651845.1 uncultured Chryseobacterium sp.
GTAAGCCGTTACCATCAGATTTTTCAATCCTTTCGGAGAGTTGATCTTTACAATTCCAGAAGTTGGATTTGGAGCAACAGTTACCGTATTTTCAGTCTGAGTTTCAATTGTTCCTAAAGATCCTGCAGTTCCTAAGTTATTTTTAAGAGCCACTACAATTGTTGCAGATTTTCCTCTATAGTCGATGGTATTTCCTGTCGCATCGATATCTGTAGAAATCGTAGAATCCGGGTGCTGGATTGAGAAGAATCCGAACTTATGATCCGGCGTGAAGGTAAGTCCAGTTGGTTCCGATCCTGCAGGCATTGAAGCGAAAAGTCTCACTTTAGGATTAGCCTGAGTATGATCCGGAGCTACTACCCAGATGTAGTTTTTACCACCATCCTGAAGAACCCAAAGGTTACCCAATTCGTCGAAAGTAAGGTTGTCGTTTCCATCTCCCCAAGCTTCCGTTTTCGTTCCCTGAGCGGTATCGAAAGAATAGTTTGTTGTAAGACCTCCTACGAAAGTTTCAACCTGAGAAGCCGTAGCTCCGTTATCTTGTAACCTGTATACTTTATTTAAACCTTTAGCCGTGAAGTAAATTTTACCATCAAGCGGGCTGATTTCCACATCTTCTACTCCATTGAAAGAAGTTCCGCCTAAAGACTGAGCCAAAGAAGCCGTATTGTTCTGATCAGGTTTTGTTTTGTTCGGAATCTGAACCCATGTAGCTGTTGTTGCAACAGGATCTCCACCGCTTAATCCCTGGTCTAATTTTAATACATAAAGATTTCCAGAAGAAAGGTTATTTGGTGTATCCATTACATATTTGTATACCATGTGGGTTCCGCCGTCTTCACCGTAATAAGCTGTAGTTCCTGCATTATTTATCACTACATTTTCATGGTTCATGATACCCATCTGCCACAATTTTCCTTTAGAGCCGTCAGTATTTTGAGTAATTACCTGAGCTGTTGCAGGATCAATTTCTACCAGCCATCCGTAATCTTTCATTCCATCTGCATTTACGTCATTTGAAGTCGTTTGTTCTTCTGCTGTAACGATTGTTCCCCAAGGTGTAATCCCTCCCGAACAGTTTCTAATTGTCTGAACCAAACTCGGAGCCGAGAAGCTTACCGCTCTTGATTTTGTAAGCTGCCAAAGTTTTGTTGTAGCATTATAATTAATTTCAGCCATTGTAACACCACCCGGATTTGTTTCGTGGTTTACTGAAAGATATCCGTTGGTAGCGCTTCCGTTTTTCGGAACATACCCTGTAAAGTCGTTCAGACCACCCACTAATCCTCCACCTTCTGTGTAGCTATCACCTTCTTTTAAGATTAATTGATATTTATGTTCTGTCGGGATGATCAATTTATTGGTTTGCGCCGTAGGAACAATAGAAGTAAAGCAGCTGATGTGTGTTGAGTTACAAGTAACAGGCGTTGTAGTCGCCACAGTTTTAAGATAAGCATCAATTCTTAAATCTGAACTTGAAGCTCCTCTGTTGTGCAATTCGATAGAAATTCTGTTGTTTCCGTTTACAAATTTAGATTTCGGAATAGAAAAAACATTATATACACTTTCTGCAGACCCGTCTATCGTTGTACTTGATAAAGTATTGAAATCGATAGTTCCAGCCGGCATATTGTCTCTTAGTACTTCTTCACCATTAAGGTAAACCACGATACCGTCGTCTCTCATTACTCCCAATTCCATTGTTGTCGAAAGATCGTTTAAATTAACGGTAAAATCTTTTACAAAATAAGCTGTAGCAAGACCTGTTGCTGTAGTTGTCGTTACAGGATCTCCGTACCCAAGAGGTCCGTTCCCCTGAGACCATGCTGAAACATCATAAGTAGTATCTTTCCACTGTGCAGCTAAAGCCGTATTGTTGTCATTATATTTCCAAGACGAATTCTTGTTGAAAATAAAAGTCTGGGCATTCAATAAAGAACCAGAGACCATTGCAAGAGCCGCAATTGTTAGTAGTTTTCTTTTCATATTTAAATTTCGATTTATTAGACTCTGCAAAGCTATCAGATTGTTGTGAAGTCCCTGTTAATAAGAGTTTAAATAAATCTTTACAAATATTAATTAATAGAAAACCAAATATTAATTATATTAATTTTATATTAAAAGAAGTATTAATTTTTTTTTGATTTTAAATTTTTGAAACTCTTGGAAAATATATCCTTGTCAAGGTTTAAAACCTTGACAAGGATTGTGAAGACATTTTAAAATTAAAACAAAAGAAATTATAGAATTATAAAAATTCACAAGCAAAGCAAATTGACAATTCACCATTCACAATTAATTATTCCTGCTTACATCCGTCAAAGAATTCAGAAAAGCGATGATCTGTTTTATCTCCGGTTGTGTTAAATTTAATTTATCCGGAGCCAGTGTTTGATTTTTCATTTTTAAGCCTAATCCTTCCCCTCCGCCTTCGTTGTAGAAATCCAAAACTTCTTCCAGTGTATTGAAAGCTCCATTATGGAAATAGGGCTTTGTTAATGCAATATTTCTTACCGTTACCGTTTTGAAAGAATTTTCGTAGATCCATGAATTTTCTTTTTTCACGGGACTATTGATTCTTCCTTTATCGGCATCCAGCTCAATTGGCTTTTGATTGATCGGTTTTGTCGTAATTCCCAGGACTTCAGATTCGTTTTCATTAAAAAATGGCGGAACCAATCCTGAAAAATTGGGAGCAAAGTGGCATGTTGCACAATTGGCTTTTCCCATGAATAAATTAAATCCTTTTTTAGCATCAGTAGAAATTTCTTTTTCATTTCTCATAAATTTATCAAAATCACTTTCATACGAGTATAATGAAGCAACGTATGAACTTAATGCTTTGGAAAAATTTTCTTTGCTGATATGGCCGTCTTTGAAAGCTTTTTTGAAAGCCTTTTTATATTCAGGTTTTGTTTTTATTTTTTTGATGATACTTTCGTAGCTTGTATTGAATTCATCTTCATTATAAATCACATGTTCCGCTTGTTGTTCAAGGTAAAAAGCCCGTAAATCGTAGAAAAATCTTTTTGCAAAAACCGCATTGTACAAAGACGGAGAATTTCTCAACACTGTTTTTCCTTCGACATTACTTTGTGATTTTGCTTTTAAATCTGTGAAAGCATTTTCCGGTAAATGGCAGGTTGCACCGCTCATTTTTCCGTTATCACTCAAATTCTGATCGTAAAAAATCTCTTTTCCTAGTAATCTTAAATCGACATTATCTTCCTCTTTTTTCAATAAAGTATAAAAATATGGATCAAGTAAATCGCTGTTGAAAAAGTTTTTATTACCAACATTCCAGCCTGAAAATTCTTTCAGGTCGTCGCTTCTTCCGTCCCAGCTCCCCAATTCTTCATACAAAGGCTGAATGTATTTTTTATAGAATTCTATTCTGTCAAAAGTCTCAAAATCAGTATTTTTTGAAAGATAACTGATTCCATCCGTTAAAATAGCATTGATTTTCTGTACCTTATAATTTTTAAAATAAGGATCATCATTAATGTATTTTTTCATTCCTAAAAATACATGCTGTGCTTCTTCAGAAACATTCAAAGAGCCGGGTGTATCGAAACCTGTTACCCCGAGACTGTATAGCCTTATCAGCTCTATTCGTAATGGCAGTGTTTTATTATTTCCTTTGCTTAAACCGTTTTTAATAGAACTTAAATAAAAGCTTGCATAGCTGTTGTATAAAAAATCTGTAATTGCCTTAATTTTTTCCTTTTCTTCACTCGCTTCATCGGAAAATATTAACTCATCCAAAACCTGCAGCCCTTCCGGAGGAAGCGTATAAGCTGTTGTTCCAGCGGCTTCAATGTGAAATAGTGGCGCTGCATTCAGGTGTTTTTTTGTAAATTCAGGGTAATGATAAGCGATGTAAAACTCAATTTCTTTAAAAGAATTTCTTGTGTTTTTCAGGGATTCCTGAAGTTGTTTTAATGAAATTTTGTCCTCAGAAAATTGATAAACATCTGATTTTAGCTGATCCAGCTTGGTTTTAAAATCTGTTAAGCCTTTATTAACAATAGTATTTTCAGTTTCAATTCCTTTGTAAACAGGATTAAAAGACATCACAGCCAAACCAATCAATAGGAAAATAATTGCCAGAGGATAAAATTTCATTAAATTTTTTAACGGCAAAGCTATTATTTGAACGTTATTCTTGTTTTAAATTTAGATTAATTAATGTTTATATTTTGTTTAATAGATTTTTTATTAATTTTGAATTACTTAAGGATCCTTCGACTGCTTCGCGCTCAGGATGACAATGGTAAATTATTCAGTTGATTAAAACATCTGGTATTAGCAATGTCATCCTG
>CBFGVN010000326.1:0-4311 GCA_965651845.1 uncultured Chryseobacterium sp.
CTCCCCAGTTGATGGCACCATTGTTCAGAACGTATAATTTTGCTTTATCGTGATAAGAATTCCTTGCAGTATAGATCTCTGCCAAATCCACAGGTTTTTTACCCATTCTCTGCATTTCAGATTCAAGGAAAGAGTTTCCTGAGTAACTCCAGCAAGTTCCCGAAGAACCTTGGTTTTTAACAGAAGTTGCCCCAACATCTTTTAACGTTGTGAACTGAAAATTAGCATTTTGAGATTGATTGCTTTTTAACTTGTTGATTAAGTCGTCCTGAGCAAACATCATACTTCCTGCAGACAAAACAAAAAGTAATGATGCAATTTTGGTATTTTTCATTACTGTAAAAGGTTATTTTTATGAATAGTCGTTATTGTTTCAGATATGTTACAAAGGAAAAAGTTAAATTTAATATTGATTTTTTTATGGAAAGGGGGGGAAATAGGTTAAAGACCCATTGGAAATTTAAATTTCGTTTTAATTAATAAAAAATTAAAATAAAGAATCAACCCTTGTTATTGCAATATTCTTCGCATTAATCGGTATTTTAGCCTGTCTGCTTATTTGCCATCTCAGCAAAATTCAGTATTTTTTCAGAAAAAGTTTAAAAATTTCCAACGCTTTTGAGAATTTTTGCATCTATATAGTATAAGACCAGATTATGGAACACCAATTACTGATGGAATGTCAACGGAACGACCGCAATGCTCAGCGGAAAGTCTACGAAAAAATGGCGGGTAAACTTTACTCTGTCTGCAGACGCTATTTGAAAAATGATGAAGACATTGAAGAGGTGTTGGCAGATACATTTTATAAAATTTTTACGAAGATCAATCAGCTCCAAAATCATGATATTTTTGAAGCCTGGGCCAGAAAAATTGCGGTGAATGAATGTCTGCAAAAGCTGAGAGCAAATAAAGCCCTGCATATTTCCCTGGAAGAAAATCATATGGTTGCTTCAGATTCTGAGTTGGAAAATATTTCTTTAGAAAAAGATATTCTCAGCTTGCTGAACTTCCTTCCCGAAGGATGCAGAGCGATTTTTAATCTTTTTGCTATTGAAGGCTATCCTCACAAGGAAATTGCAGTCATGCTCTCCATCAGTGAAGGAACATCAAAATCCCAACTCAATTTTGCCAGAAAAAAACTTCAGGAACTGCTGGTTAATCAAAACATTTAAACTTTTAAAACAATGGAAAATAATCATAATATAGATAAAACCTTCAACGAGGCTTCTAAAACTTTGGAAGAGCCTGCAACTTTTCCGGGATTTGAAAAAGTTTGGAGTACAATTGAAGAAAGATTAGATAAAAAACAGGAAAAGAAAAAAATATTTCCAATCTGGCTTCCTTATGGCATTGCTGCAAGTTTGCTGATCGCTTCGGGAGTTTTTTATTTTAATAATCAAAAAGAAAATACAGAGATTGCAAAACCAGTGATTGCAGAAAGTGTTGTCGAATCTAAAATGCCTGTCAAAGCTGTTCCCGAAAATATCCGGAAAATTGACAGTACGGTGAAAGCTAATATCCAAAGTGAAATTTTGCCTGCTGCACCTGCGAAAATTGCGTATCATACTTTTCCAAAAGTTACTGCTTCTTCGTTAGCTTCTCCGGTTGTTGTGGCTCCGGCACAGCCTTCTTATGATGAAGAGCCAATTGCCGTTGCGGATTATGAAAAGGTTTCAGATACCTTAAAAAGTAAAAATATTGAAGAAGTAAAGATTGCAATGGGGCTGAAAAAGGATAAAGTTTCTATGATAAATGCTGAAGGTCTGGCTTCTTCGGAAAAAAAGAAGATCTCTGACCTGAACGCCATCGCCGATACGGCTGAATTGATTGAACCGATTGATGTATTTGATCTGAAACAACAAGCTCGTGAACCTAAAATTCTTGCGTACAACAAAAAGTACATAAAAACCCAAAAGCCTGTGGCTGCAACATCCGCTTTTGGAGAAAAAATCGGGAGTAATGGTTTCCTTAATTCAATTCATGATGTGACTCCTGGAGTGAATGTCAACTCGATTTCAGGAAAACCCGGTTCAGGAAAAGTGGATATTCTGATCACTTGTCAAAACTCTGTAAAACCGGAAATGAATCCTTTGGTTGTCATCGACGGGCAAGTTTCTGATATGGAAACGCTGAAAAAATTAGATCCAAAGAAAATTGAAAATATTTCTGTAATAAAAAAAGAAAAAGCAGCAGGACTCTTTTCAGGGAAGGCCCAAAATGGACTTCTTGTAGTGATCACTAAAGATATTTCCAAAAAAGAAAAAAGAAAACTGAAAAAACTTCTTAAAAAAGAATTACCCCAAAAGTAATTCTTTAAAGTTCATTAATATATTTTTTGATTGCTGATACTTGAATAATACAGGCTATCCATAGGGTAGTCTGTATTTACGATCAAAAAAAAACTAAATTTTCATTTACACATTTTCAAATAATTAAACTTTTAAAAATTAATTAAGATGAGAAAAACATGCATAACAATAACTGCCCTGGTATTTCTGGCAGGCTGTAAAACTAAAAATGTTTCTGAAGCTTCAAAAGAATCGAAACCTTTAAGCATTAAAAAAGACAAAGATCAGGACGGAATTCCCAACAAGCTTGATCAATGCCCTGAAATAGCAGGTCCGGCTGAAAATAATGGCTGTCCATGGCCGGAAACAGATGGCGATGGTGTGATTGATAAAGATGATGCATGTCCCACAGTTGCAGGCCCTGCTGAAAACAACGGATGTCCATGGCCGGATACGGATGGAGATGGGATTTTGGATAAAGATGATGCATGTCCTACCGTTCCCGGATTGCCGGAGTACAATGGTTGTCCGAAGCCTAAGGCTATGGTGGCAATGGAAGTTGAATCTTCTTTTTCTGATGGTGATTATTATTCATACCAATCTAGAGGAAAGGTGTATAATAATCGTATAGGGAACAAAAAAGCAGGAAAAAAAGTAATTAAAAAACAAAGAAATTATAGCAATGAGGAATATGATGCTTTGGTAGAAAATCCTTTTGAACTGACACAAAACCAGCCGGTTTCTACTTTTTCAATCGATGTGGACAATGCTTCTTATTCCAATGTCAGAAGAATGATAGATTATGGTAGTGTCGACAAAAATGCTGTGAGAATAGAAGAAATGATCAATTATTTTAAATATAATTATCCTCAGCCTAAAAATAATCAGCCTTTTTCGATTAATACAGAATTAAACTCCGCACCGTGGAATCCTAATCATCAGCTGTTGAAAATAGGTTTAAAAGGAAAAGATATCCCGATGGATAATCTTCCGACTTCCAATATTGTTTTCCTGATCGATGTTTCAGGATCTATGGATGAAGAAAATAAATTGCCGCTGTTGAAATCTTCCTTTAAAATTTTACTTGAACGGCTGAGACCACAGGATAAAGTAGCGATGGTTGTATATGCAGGAAGTGCGGGAGTGGTTTTACCGCCGACTTCTGCTGCCGAAAAAGATAAAATTATTGAAGCTTTAGACAGGCTACAGGCAGGAGGAAGTACAGCAGGAGGTGCGGGGATCGAGCTGGCATATAAACTGGCAGAAGAAAATTTTGTAAAAAATGGGAATAACCGCGTGATTCTGGCTACGGACGGGGATTTCAACGTTGGGGTATCTTCTAAAGCAAGTCTGGAAGAATTAATTGAAGAAAAAAGAAAATCCGGTGTTTTCCTGACCTGCCTTGGCTATGGAATGGGCAATTACAAAGACAACAAAATGGAAACTTTGGCAGACAAAGGAAATGGAAATTATGCCTACATCGATGATCTGAAGGAAGCCAATAAATTTTTGGGAAGAGAGTTTGCAGGAAGTATTTATACTATCGCAAAAGATGTGAAAATCCAGATTGAGTTTAATCCTAAATATGTAAAATCCTATCGATTGATAGGTTATGAAAACCGAAAATTACGAAATGAAGACTTTACCAACGATAAGATAGATGCCGGAGAATTAGGAAGCGGACACACGGTAACTGCCTTGTATGAGGTGATCCCGGCAAATGTTTCTTCAGAGTTTTTGCCAAAACAAAGCAAGCTGAAGTACAGTTCGACTTCAAACACTCAGAAATTTGGAAATGAACTGGCGACCATTAAATTCAGGTATAAAAAACCTGCGGAAACGAAGAGTTCGGAAATGGTTCAGATTGTTAAAAATTCTCCTGTTTCCAAAGCTAAGGCAAGTCGGGATTTCAAATTTGCTTCTTCGGTAGCGTGGTTCGGGCTGGTGTTGAGAGATTCAAAATTAATAAAAAAGAAAAATCTCACCGACATCGAAAACCTTGCAAAACAAAATATAGGGG
>CBFGVN010000327.1:0-4309 GCA_965651845.1 uncultured Chryseobacterium sp.
GGAGTGTCGTAAATTGGGGAGATATTTATGGCATCAGCAACGATCTGTTGGTATCTGTCTAAAAATTCCATAATTTTAATAGTTTAAAACAAAAATACAATTTTTCAGGGCTTATAAAACAAAAAACTTTGCCCAAATGAGCAAAGTTTTGTTTCAAATTATTTTAGTCGAGATAATTATTTACACGTTTGGCATTGCTGTTAATCCTAGCAATATCGGCAGGTTTTAAAGTAATTCCGGTTTGATTGGAAAGCACACCAGCAGCATTATCTATACTATTTTGTCTTGCTTTATAAAACATGGAGTATTTTGTCGCGAATACATCTTTCATTAAGGTCATTGGTTTTACAACTTTTTTAAAGCTTATCATGGTAAAATGAATATTGTCGTTCGGATCATAAACTTCAAGTACTAATCCCGGCAAACCTTTAAAAACATAAGGACCGTCCGGAATAGGAATCGATTCTGTAAACCATGCGACATAATGTCTGCCTTTATATTTTCCTGTGGCTTTTTTGCAGAGGTAGGATTCGATCATTTTTGTTTCACTTCCTACTTTCCATTGTATAGGATCTTCCAAAGGAAACGAAAATTTGTTTCTCATTAATTCTTTGTAAATGGTTTGTTTTCCATTGTCTGAAAAAACTTCTGATTTGAAATAAGTTCTTGGAACATTTCTCATGTCCACCACAACTTTCCCGTTTATTGCATTTTCAACACTTTTTTTCCCTATTGACATTGCAATAGAATCGCTGATTGCCTTTTGTGTACTTCTGAATAAGGATTTTTTACCACTTATCAATAACGACAAATCTTCCTCCATCGCCTCCTTTTGCGTTAAAGTATCTGCAAAACTTTTAATTCTGTAGATTATCTCATACTGCGATTTTAAAGTATCGGATTGAGAATAAAGAATATTGTTTACTACTAAAAAAAAGAGAATTTCTAACTTAATTTTCATGGTCTAATAATCAATATCAACTAAGGATTAAACTTAATTTTCAACAATATAGTATTCTTAAAACAAAAAACTTTGCTCAATTGAGCAAAGTTTTATATACTATTTTAAATTTTGTTTATGTTAAAAATGTTACCAGAAGATAAGTCACTCCCGCCACAATTGCTGAAATCGGAATCGTAAGAATCCAAGCCCAAAGTAAGCTTACTGTGATTCCCCATCTTACAGCAGAAATCCTTTTCGTTAAACCAACCCCGATGATAGAACCTGTAATCGTATGTGTTGTAGAAACAGGAATACCAAAGTGATCTGTAATGAATAAGGTAATTGCACCCGCCGTTTCAGCGCTTACCCCTTCCAGTGAAGTTACTTTCGTGATTTTAGTACCCATTGTTTTGATGATCTTCCAACCACCACTCATGGTTCCCAAGCCAATCGCTAAGAACGATACTAAAGGAACCCAAAGATAATGCTCAGCGAAATAATCGAAACGTCCTGCAGCAGGAATATTCAGATAAATCGGGTCGTGAAGCATTTCAACGTGATAATAAATTAAAGCGGCACCAATGATCCCCATTACTTTCTGAGCATCATTCAGACCGTGTCCTAAACTGAACAACGCAGAAGAAGCCAGCTGCAATCTTTTGAAAGATTTATCTGCTTTGTGCGGGTTTGATTTTTTATAAAGGTGAACAATAATTAATGTTATAATGATCGAAATAATCATCCCTATAATCGGAGCCATGAAAATGAACAAGAAGATAGGAATTACTTTTTCAAATTTCACAACACTCTGATGCGTCACCTGATTGAAAGCTTCCTTGCAGGTGTCCCAGAACCCTAAGGTTGGCTGGGCCGCAGCTACATCGTGGTAATCCATCATGAAAGCATGCATAAGAGCTGCTCCCAAAAATCCTCCGATCAACGTGTGGGAAGACGAAGAAGGAATACCAAACCACCATGTTAAAAGGTTCCATAAAATGGCAGCGACAAGCCCGGAAAATATCACTTCAAGCGTAATAAAATTTTCATTAACTGTCTTGGCAATCGTGTTACCAATTTTAAACTCTCCAATCACATAAGCTGCTAAAAAGAAAGCCGCGAAGTTCCAAAGTGCTGCCCAAAGTACAGCCTGGAATGGAGTTAAAACTTTTGTAGAAACTATAGTCGCAATTGAGTTGGCTGCATCATGAAAACCATTAATGTAATCAAATATTAAAGCCAGTGCAATAATAACTATAAGTAAAACCGGAAATTCCATTGTTAATTATAATTATTAATTAAGCGTATTTAATCATGATGTTCTCAATCGTATTGGCAACATCCTCTGCTTTGTCAGTTACTACTTCAAGATAATTAAGTACAGATGAAACTTTGATGATATTGATGGCGTCGTTTGTTTCGAATAATTCTACCATTGAGTTTGAAAGCAGGTCGTCTGCAATATTTTCAATAGAATTTACTTTAATACAAGCTTCTTTTACCTGCTCCATGTTTTTAAAACCTTTAAGATTTTTCATAGCATTCTGAATTTCAAGACATGCTTTGTGGATCAATAATGAAAAATCTGAATAAGCCCTCATTTCAGGCGATTTGTATAAGAAAATATATTTTGTAGAAGCGTAGATATAATCTGCGATATCGTCTAATCCTGTTGCTAACGTGTGGATATCTTCTCTATCGAAAGGAGTAATAAAGTTTTTCCCCAATTCTACGAAGATCTCGTGTGTTAATTCATCATTTTTGTGTTCGTAATCGCTCATCTTTTTCAACATAGAATCGTCGTTTAGATCGAAATCTTTGATTCCGTGGTTGAACTCCTCAGACATTGCTACAAGGTTTTCTGTTACTTTCTCGAACAGTACAAAGAAGATTTTATCTTTTGGTTGAAAAGCGTGGAAAATATTACCAATTCCCATTTTTAAGTTTTTATAATTCGTGTGCAAATTTCTTAAAAAAGGATCTTACCTGAAAACATCCAACATTAAGTTTTGTTAACATTGCCTTAACCACTGATTACCAGATAAAAAAAACCGACTTTTCAGCCGGTTGATTTTATGAGTATAAGAGTTTTAGTTTGCCACTTCGGCCCTCATTTCCTTTCCTTTGAATTTCATCGACCCAATGTTACTTAAAACATTGTCTTTGAAAGACTTTTCAACTTCGAAGAAAGAGAATTTCTCTAAGATCTCAATATCTCCGATTTCGGCTCTTTTTTTGCCTTTTCCGGATGTTGCTTTATTGATAATATCTAAAACATCAAGCTTTTTCAATTGATCTTTTTTACCCAGATTGAAGAAAAATCTTACCATATTTTCGTTTCTTCTTCTCGGTTTTGGACTGCGATCTCTATCTCCTCCTCTTTCGCGATCGCGGTCTCTTCCTCTGTCACGATCTCTTCTGTCTCTTCTTGAGTCATCATCTCTGGTGCTCAGTTTCTGCTCGATCAGGTCATGTCTGTCTTTGTAATACAGCGCAAGATCTTTCAATTGGAACTGAAGAAGTTTATGCACCAATTCTTCTTTCGAGAAAGCTGACAAATCAGGAATTAAAGAATCATCAAATTCGAAGAAATCTTCGTGCACCTCAAAAAGGCTTTCAAAAACACCGCCTACCTGAGCTTTAATAATTTCTTCTCCCGAAGGAATTATATTTTCAACAATATCAATTTTCGTTGAAAACTTAATTTGCTTTAATTTTCTGCTTTCTTCAGGCTTTATCAATGCCATTGAAATACCATCTTTTCCTGCTCTACCCGTTCTACCGCTTCTGTGAACGAATACTTCCGGATCATCAGGTAAAGAATAATGGATAACGTGAGTCAGAGAGTTTACATCAAGACCTCTCGCTGCAACGTCTGTTGCGACAAGAATATCAATATTCTTCAATCTGAACTTCTTCATTACCGTATCTCTCTGCGCCTGAGAAAGGTCACCATGAAGAGCATCAGCTGCATAACCGTTCTGCATCAGATAATCTGCCACTTCCTGAGTTTCCATTCTGGTTCTGCAGAAAATAATAGAATACTGATTCGGGTTTGCGTCGATCAGTCGCTTAAGAGCTTCTTTTTTCTGACGATATCCTACGACATAGTATTCGTGCTTAATATTCTTTTTAACCTCATTGATAGAACCTACAGAAATTCTGTGTGGTTTTGTCAGATAGTTTTTAGAAATTCTTTCCACCTCTTTATTCATCGTAGCCGAGAATAAGAAAGTCTGTTTTGTTTCAGGAGTTTCACTCAGAATTGTTTCCAATTCGTCTTTGAAGCCCATTGAAAGCATCTCATCAGCTTCATCTAATACCAGCCAGTGAATCGCTGAAAAATCTAAAGCTTTTCTGTTGATTAAG
>CBFGVN010000328.1:0-4307 GCA_965651845.1 uncultured Chryseobacterium sp.
GAAAAATATCTTGAAAATAGGCTGGATTGGTTTGGTTTTAGTATTGCTTAACTGTAAATCAGTAAATAATAGCAATATGTTCTATGAAGATGTAAAGCCGGAAAAAATTTCGGATCAATTCAGTTTTACGGAAGGACCGTCTTCAGATAAGGAAGGAAATGTTTATTTTACGGATCAGCCGAACGATAAAATTTATTATTGGGACTGGAAAACCAATAAGATTATTGAATTTCTTAATAAGACGGGAAGGGCAAACGGAACACATTTCGATAAGGATGATAATCTGATCACATGTTCGGATGATAACGGAGAAATCTGGAAAATTTCAAAAGATAAAAAAGTTCAGGTTTTACTGAAAGATTTTGAAGGAAAAAGATTAAATGGTCCCAACGATGTCTGGAATGATGAATTTGGAGGAATGTACTTCACAGATCCTTTGTACGAAAGAGATTACTGGAAAAACTTCAAACAGGAAATCCCACACAAAAGTCTGTATTACAGAAATAAAAACGGTGAAATTTCAAAACTTGAAACTTTTACTCAACCCAACGGAATTGTAGGAAGTGAGAAGTTCAAAAAATTATATGTTTCGGATATTGATGCAGGAAAAACGTATGTTTATGATATTTTAGGAGAAGGAAAATTATCCGAAAAGAGACTATTCTGTGAAATGGGCTCCGACGGAATGACACTGGATAAGCACGGAAATCTTTATTTAACGGGAAAAGGTGTTCATGTTTTTAATAAAGACGGAAAGAAAATTTACCATATTCCTATTGAAGAAGACTGGACGTCAAATGTAACTTTCGGAGGAAAGCATAATGAAATTTTATTTATCACTGCTTCAAAATCGGTATATATTTTACCGACAAAGGTGAAGGGGGTGAAATAGTTTTTAAACACAAATTGCACTAATTTTTACTCGAATAACACAAATTCAAAAAGAGTTCTTTTAAGTTTTGGCTAAAGCCAAATTGATTGATTTTACTTAAAAAAACGGGCTAAAGCCCGTTCCTATTGAAAAATAATCGTGTAATTCGTGTAAAAATTAGTGCAATTTGTGTTTAGAAATCAATAAGCAACCTCCATTTTCACCTTCTTCCCCTTCAGTTTTTCATTGCTAAGTTTTTTCAGCAAAGCATTTACTTTATTTCTGGATACGGCAACATAAGAAGTGGTATCTTTCACTTCAATTAAGCCGACATCCTCTTTTTGAAGTTCACCTTTCTTCAGCAAATATCCTACGATGTCTACCTTATTCACTTTGTCTTTCTTTCCGGCGCTGATGTAGATCGTCTGAAAAGGAGTTTTCTCAGGAACCTTATTGAAGCCTGCAACACTTTCTTCGGGAGTATTATTTTTGATGAAAGGAAAATTTTCTTCTTCCGTCATAATTAAATATGCAAAACCTTTCGCATTCATTCTTGCGGTACGGCCGTTTCTGTGGATAAAAGCGTCTTCTTTTGGAGGCAATTGATAATGAACAATCGACTCAACTTCCGGAACATCCAAACCTCTTGCTGCCAAATCGGTAGTGATGAGAATTCTTGCGGAATCATTTCTAAATTTCAAAAGTGCGCGTTCTCTTTCGTCCTGCTCCATTCCGCCGTGGAAAGTTTCTCTGTCGATTCCTTTTTCGCGTAAAAGCTCTGAAATACGGTCAACGGCGTCGCGGTGATTGCAGAAAATCAGCGTTCTTTTATTCCCGATTTTACAGATTAAATTAAATAAGGTATCTAATTTTTCCTCAGAAATAGTCATTACTTTTCGTAATTGAATATCAGGTTTTACTTCATTCAATTTTAAAAAGTCAATGATTTTTTCATCTTTTAATCCTGTGAATTGCGGAATTTCATCCATCGCTGTTGCGGAAGTCAAAATCCTTTGTGAAGTGTTTTTTAGAGCGTTTAAAATAAATTCCATATCATCATGAAAACCAAGCTCTAATGCTTTGTCGAATTCATCCAGCACCAGGGTCTGAATCGTTTTTGGATCAAAATTATTGTTTCTTAAGTGATAAACAACCCTTCCTGGAGTTCCGATCAGTACCGCGGGAGCTTCAATTAAATTATTTACCTCAATCTTTTTATCATGACCGCCATAGCAAACAGAAACTTTAAAATCCGTTCCCATTGCTTTAAAAACCTGCTCAATCTGCAGTGCCAATTCTCTCGCGGGAACCAAAATCAAAGTCTGAATCCCGGAAACATTTTTCTTTAAATTTCGAAGGACAGGAAATAAGAAAGCCAATGTTTTTCCTGAACCGGTAGGAGAGAGCAAAACCACATCCTGATTGTTTTCTGTCGCCTTATATGTAGATTTCTGCATCTGATTCATATCCTGAATCTGCAGTTTTTTGTAGATAGATTCTAATTCCATGGTGCAAAGGTAGTGATTAAGGAGCAGGAATCGGAAATCAGGGTATTGATATGTGTTTACAATCTGGATTAATTGGATATGAGTCAATGAATACTCTCTAATGAATAGCTTTTAATTAAGCTGTTTTTCATAATAACTGACGGCATTAGAAACAATAAAATTGATCATATTGAAATCGTATTGGTCTTTATGAAAATGATAAATTCCCAGTTCAACCAGAAGTTTTCTGTGAAATGTTCCGAAAAATTCAATATCATTTAACATCTGCAATGCATTATCTGCCATATATTCTTTATACTCTCTTGATGAATACAGCGAAAGATTATTATTAAACCGTTTCAGCTCTTCTAATTGTGATAATGTGATTGATTTAGCCATGACAATTATTTTTATGCTTTCTTTTTCAGCACTTTAAAGGTAAATATTTTTGATTAGATAGAAGCCGAATACTAAAAAAAGATGATTTTTATTGTTTTGACTGATAGTGATTTATATGTTTTTTAAGGATGGTTGAAATTGTTGTTTATCTCAAATAAATTTTGTATCTTTGCACCCACTTTTGTGGCGAGAAGGTTTGAAGAGTAAATTACTAAAAATTAATTACTTCCGTATTTTTTAATCCGCATTTATTCAGACCGTTAAAAAAGAAGGAATACAAATTTTATTAGAAAATGTCAAAAGAGACAAATTCAGCAGAGGTTATTTTAAACCAAAACGTAGCACCAGAACAATTTGATTGGGATTCTTTCGAATCAGGTCTTGATGCAGATGCGAGAAAAGAAAAAAGCGATCTAGAGGAAATCTACAACGGATCATTAAACAACTTAGACGATAACGACGTTCTAATTGGTAAAGTTGTAAGATTAACAGACAAGGAAGCTATCGTAGACATCAACTTCAAATCTGAAGGTGTTATCTCTCTAAATGAATTCCGTTACAACCAAGGCCTTAAAGTAGGTGACGAGGTAGAAGTAATGGTTGACAAGAGAGAAGACAAAACTGGACAATTACAGTTATCTCACAGAAAAGCTAGAACGCTTAAAGCTTGGGATAAAGTAAACGAACTTCATGAAACTGGAGAAATCGTTAACGGTTTTGTTAAATCTAGAACTAAAGGTGGTATGATCGTAGACGTACACGGTATCGAAGCATTCTTACCTGGTTCTCAAATTGACGTTAAGCCAATTAAAGATTACGATCAGTTCGTAGGAAAAACTATGGAATTCAAAGTTGTGAAAATCAACCCTGAGTTCAAAAACGTAGTAGTTTCTCACAAAGCATTGATCGAAGCAGATATCGAAGGTCAGAAAAAAGAAATCATCTCTCAATTAGAGAAAGGACAGGTTCTTGAAGGTACTGTTAAGAATATCACTTCTTACGGTGTGTTCATCGACTTAGGTGGTGTAGACGGATTGATCCACATTACAGACCTTTCTTGGTCTAGAGTAAATCACCCATCTGAAATCCTTGAGGACGGACAGACTGTAAAAGTGGTTATCCTTGATTTCGATGATGAGAAAACAAGAATCCAATTGGGTATGAAGCAATTAGAAGCTCACCCTTGGGATGCTCTTTCTGCTGACTTGAAAGTAGGTGACAAAGTAAAAGGAAAAGTAGTAGTTCTTGCTGACTATGGTGCATTCGTAGAAATCGCTCCAGGTGTAGAAGGATTAATCCACGTTTCTGAAATGTCTTGGTCTACTCACTTGAGATCTGCAGGTGACTTTGTAAAAGTAGGTGATGAAGTAGAAGCTGAAGTACTTACTTTAGACAGAGACGAAAGAAAAATTTCTCTTGGTATCAAGCAATTATCTAAAGATCCATGGGAAAACATCGAAGCTAAGTATCCTGTAGGATCTAAGCATGTAGGAACTGTAAGAAACTTCACAAACTTTGGTGTATTCGTAGAGTTAGAAGAAGGTATCGAC
>CBFGVN010000329.1:0-4294 GCA_965651845.1 uncultured Chryseobacterium sp.
CTAGAATTTTTGAAATTAATTCGGGTGAATCATAGCTAATTGTATTATGTGTAGATTCTATCACGAAAAATGGAGAGTTTTCAAACTTTGCGTTAGATAAATCCAAATTTGGAACTTGTTCTTGAATTAATTCATAGAAATCAACTTCAAAAATCTCTGCAATTTTCTTTAAATTTTGTAAAGTAGGTTTTGCCTGTCCGGCTTCCCATTTATTGTAAGCAGCTTGCGAAATATCTAATTGGTGAGCTACATCCATTTGTGACCAGCCTTTTTGTTCTCTTAGCCTGCGAAGTTTTGTATCTAAACCCATAAATCTCAGATTTTAGTGCTAAAGTAATACTTTTTAAAATGAGAACCAACGGTTGTTGTTTTTATAACTGTTGGTTGTTGTGGAAAAATTGAAGTGTAAATATCTTAGCAGAGTGAATTAAATATTTTTATTAACTTTAAAAAAATTCAAAACGTGAAAAAAAATTTTTTATTGGGAGCAATTGCTCTTAGTATCTTCATGATCTCTTGTAATGAAGACAATGACAATAGATTGGAAAATAATATTCCTCAAACAGAGTTGACTCAAAAAAATGCTGCATTGGCAAAATTGCCAAGAGCAGAACAAGAAAGAATAGCAAAAGACTTCTTCAATAATCTTACTGATAAAAATATTACAGGTAAGCCAAGAGGTTTTTGCCAACCCTTTACTGTCCATGTAAATATTGGTATTTTTGAAGTAGAAACTGAAGTTTTAATGTGTTGTACAACACTTACAATGAATTGTGTTCCAGTTCCAAAGGTACTAGTTCATAAAAATGCAGCTGATCCTGCAATAAAAGCTTTTGAAATTACAGATTCGTCAATTTACGTAAATGAGGACGGACAAAAAATTAGAATTAAAAAAGGTATTTATGAAGTTTCAGCTGATGATACTGTTCAGTTTGAGCTTGAAGAAGTAAAATAATTAAAATGAAAAAAGCTATTATCATTTGTGTTATTATATTCCTTTGTTTCGGGGGATTATTTCTTGTCTTTTTTGGAAATGTAAAAGTTAAAAAAAATGCACTCGACAAAAAAGTGTATACTTATGCAGAATCACCATTTTACAAGAAAACGCTTCATAATAATGATACTATTATTTATCTCAATATTTGGGCGTCATACAGTCCATTTTCTATAGAAAGATATCAGGAATTAATAAAGGATAAAAATAAAATTGTTTATAATCTTTCAGTAGATAAGGATTCTGCCGTTATCAAAAAAACAATTGAAAAATACGGAATACAAAATGATATTACTTTTGAGAATTATAATTATAAGGAGGAGATTCTAAAAAATGTTTACAGTGACAGATATTTATCCTTTGGAAATTTCATAACCATTTCAAGTTATAAAACCCCAATGAGTTTTGTCTTTGATAAACAGGTAATGAAAAAGAAATTTTAAATTTAAATGCTTCGTAATTAATTACGGAGCATTTTATTTAAGATCATAAATTTGATAATTTATTATTGTGATATTTTCTTTAACAACCTTTCAGAGTTTTAAACTCTGAAAGGGTTATCTTTTGTTGCCCGTCCATTGGGTGGTGGTTTTGTAGTGGTGGTGTTTCATTATTTGACAAAAAGTATTTGCTAAAATTAAGCAAATACTTTTATTAAATTTATTAGAATTTCAAGACTAATTCTTAATAAGCTTTTTAGTTGAGGTTTTCCTATTTTCAAAGGTTACTTTTGTTATATAAACCCCTTTTGGAAGTTCAGAAACATTTGAGTTATTTTCTTTTACGATTTTTATCAGTTTTCCGTCAAGAGAATAAATTTCTATTTTGCTTATTTTTTCTTTCGATTTGTAAATTAGATTCTCATTAACCGGATTTTCAAACGAAATATCAATACTCGCTTTTGTAGTTTTAGCGGTTGATAATGTTGTAGTATTGAGTAAATATTTTACGATTGCTCCGCCTACATTTGAAATAATATTAGTGTTTTTCACAATAATTTCTTCAATACTAGCAAATGAATTGTCCGGATAATAACCAAAATCAGGAGCTATCGAGCCGCTTTGAGTGAGTTTTGTAAAAAATGTAGGAGATTCGTCTGAAGAAAACGGAATATATGGATGTGATGATTGGTTTCCTCCAATGTAATAATATCCATTTTTTTCGATAATGCTTTTGGCCAACGCACTAGGATATATTATAGATAAGGCACAGTCAAATGTACTATCAAGAATTCCATCTTGGTTAAGTCTTAAAATTTCATTACCTGTAGAATTTGACTTTGAAATAACAATCTTATTATTGCTGTCTATAATTGCAGTCGCAAAGGGTGCCAAAGGAAAACTCAATTGTAAAATGCCATTATTTCCGAAGCCTGTTACTGGCTGTCCATCCTGACTGAATTTTTTAATGACACCGTTATCGTTCGATGAGTTGATCCTAGTAATACAAATAAGATTAGATTGATTATCCATTAGTACAAATGCACCATAATAAGAATTTCCCTGAGTGTCAACAGAGCCATTATTTCCGAAAGATGTGTCAATACTTCCATTAGCATTAAATCGACGGATCGTAGCAGAATCATAAACGATTATTTTTGTATTTTGTAAGATTAATCCGAAAGAACGTCCATTTACATCAAAACCAATACAATTAGTCATTATCGAGATTCCGTTGGTTCCGAATGGGGGGTCTAGCTGTCCATTGGGAAGTATTCTATATATTATCCCTACATCAATAGAACCGGAAACTCCACCACTAGTGTTGCCATAGCCAAAAATTATCAATTTTCCGTCAGGTTGCATTTTTAATTGACATAGATAGGTGTAATATGGTAACTGAATTTTTCCATTGTTTCCAAAATTTGAATCTAACACTCCATTAGCTGTAAGTTTATATACAAATGTTTCTGTACCATTTGGAATAGAATAAGATGAATAAATACTGCCATTAGAATCATCTTGTGCCATGGTCCAGGCATACATATAATTGGCAATATTAGATACTCCATTCGAAGCAAAAGAGGGGTCTTTAGAAATAATCTGTGCGCAAACACTTTGGACTGTCAGAACAAATGCCAACATTACATTAATTTTCAAAAAGTTCTTCTTTTAATTAAAAGAGCAAAATTATTAAAATAACAAGATGAAAAAACTAGAAAATGTTTAAGTGTGGATAATTGTATAACAAGTGTATCAAATAGTATAGTAAGTGTGCTGATATAACAATAAAAGAGACTACAAAAATAGTCTCTTTATTTTTAATTATTTAATTAGAATATCCTATCAATTCTTCTTTTCTCGAATTATAAATCCTGTATTCTAAATATTTAAAAGAATCCCTTGGGATGACGGTTACCCATTTTTTGTATTTCACAAACCATTTCATCTGGAAGCTGTTGATTCCTTTTGTAAGGTACGCTTCCACGAATGGATGTACGTGCAGGTAAAGTTTCCCTTTTTCCTTTTGCATAATAGTTCTAAGGGTTTCACCCATTCTTTCCACAATGACGATTGGAGCTACAATTTCTCCGTCTTTGTTTGGGTTTTCTTCTTTGGTGTCGATCTGTTTTTCCGGACGGTTTCTTTGTCTCGTAATTTGTATCAGACCGAATTTACTTGGCGGAAGGATCTTGTGGCGGGCTTTGTCGCGCTTCATCTCTTCCTTCAGATGTTCATACAGATCTCTTCTGTGATCCGGGTTTTGCATATCGATAAAATCGATTACGATGATCCCACCCATATCGCGGAGGCGAAGCTGCCTTGCGATTTCTGTGGCTGCCATTTTGTTTACTTTCAGTGCATGTTCTTTGTTGACAGCGGCTCCGGTGGTGATATTATTTCCGGAATTTACATCGATTACGTGTAGTGCTTCTGTATGTTCTATGACAAGATATGCACCTTTTGAGCTTGGGATATTGACGTGTTTTCCGAAACTTTGCTTGAGCTGTTTTTCTACATTATAATATTCCAGAAGAGGAATATGAGAATTATAAAAGTGGACAATATTCTTTCTTTCCGGAGCAATAACTTCCAGATAGTTTTTCATTTCTTCAACCATCTGCTCGTCATCACAGGTGATGCTTACAAAATCCTGGTTGAAATTGTCTCTTAAAATAGCTGAAGCTTTGTCATCTTCGCTTAAGACTCTCGACGGAACTTTATTTTTCTGTATATTTTTAAAAGTAGTTTCCCATTTCTGAATCAGCTGATTCATGTCGTTGTGCAGGTCGGCTACTTTTTTACCCTCGGCTACGGTTCTTATGATAACACCGAAGCCTTCGGGCTTAATGCTTTCGAT
>CBFGVN010000330.1:0-4280 GCA_965651845.1 uncultured Chryseobacterium sp.
GAATAGCATACACCGAAACGAAAATAATACTTACCAGAATCCCGAAGAATACATTAATGAAATTATTGATAAACTTCACCGTATCTTCACGTACTTTTGTTAAGATAGAAAGCGTTTCCCCGCTTCTCTGGTCTTCAAACTCCTGGAACGGTAGTCTCATCGAATGTTTTAGCCCGTCGGTAAAAATTTTAGCACCAAATTTCTGGATAATCACATTCACTACATAATCCTGAAATGCCTTGGCGATCCGGCTTACCATTGCAGTACCGACCAGAAGGCCTAAAAAATAAAATACCCCATGATAGATATCAGTTCCGTAGAGATATTCGTTTAGATTTCTGGGAATCAGTTTTTCTTTATCAAAAAAGTTGGGGTGGGTAACCAGTTTATCCAGTATGTTTCCTGTAATGGCAGGGGCAAATAATGAAAAAACCTGATTTACAGCGGCTAAGAAAAGCGAAATTATAATCAGCCACTTATAGGGTTTTAAATAATATAATAGAATTTTCATTTTTAAAATTAAAAGCTTACAAATTTACAATAAATTGGGATTCAAAATTTATCATAGGATAAGAAAGAAAGTATTTCGTAATTCTGAAAAAATGGCTAATTTGGCGGGATAAGATTAAGCTATGCTAACTAAAGAACAAATTGCACAAAGAATTTCCAGAGAAGTAAAAGACGGATATTATGTAAATTTAGGAATCGGAATTCCCACATTGGTTGCCAACTACGTTCCGGACAACCTTTCCGTAGAGTTCCAGAGTGAAAACGGAGTGTTGGGGATGGGGCCTTTCCCTTTTGAAGGTGAAGAAGATGCAGATATCATCAATGCCGGAAAGCAGACCATTACTATTTTGCCGGGAGGTTCATTCTTCGATTCGGCTTTCAGTTTCGGGATGATTCGTGGTCAGAAAGTCGACTTGACGATTCTCGGAGCGATGGAAGTTTCAGAAAACGGAGATATTGCCAACTGGAAAATTCCGGGAAAGATGGTAAAAGGTATGGGAGGTGCAATGGATCTGGTGGCTTCTGCGGAAAATATTATTGTTGCCATGATGCACGTAAATAAAGCCGGAGAAAGCAAGATCCTTAAAAAATGTACACTTCCTCTTACAGGCGTTAATTGTGTAAAAAGAGTTGTTACGGAATTAGCCGTTTTAGATGTTACTCCTGCAGGTTTCAGACTTATTGAAAGAGCTCCTGGAGTTTCAGTGGAAGATATTATCAAAGCTACGGAAGCCGATCTGATCATTGACGGAGAAATTCCTGAAATGCAGTTTTAATAAAACAAAAACCTTGTCAGCGACAAGGTTTTTTATTGAAAATATTTATTTTAAATAGAAAGAAATTTATTTAGCATCTTGCGCTCCAAAAACCTTCTGCAAAATACTTGTCGTTCTCAATGCCGGAGTATTTCGGATACCATTTTCTTTTTGCGCCACCATTTTGAAAACACCATTGATGGTTTCTGTAGTTACATAAGCGTTAAGATCCGTTGTTACAGACTGTCCTGTAAGAGCGTTATATTTAGAGATTAAATTTGTCCAAACCTTATCGGCACCTACTTTTCCCAAAGAAGCCTTTACTTTTGGCTGAAAAGCGGTAAATAATTGACTTTGTGTCTTGCTTTGCAGATAATTCGTTGCAGCATTGTCGCTTCCCAACAGAATATTTTTAGCATCTGTAATCGTCATGGAAGTGATCGCTTTAGTAAAGATAGGAGTAGCTTCCGTCACAGCATCTTCAGCGGCCCTGTTTAATAACTTTACCCCTTGATCTGCAAGACTTCCCAAACCGACGGAACGAAGGGTGGTGTCGATGGTTCTTAATTTTTCGGGCATTAAAATTTTTACTGCTTCATTTTTGAAAAATCCGTCTGTTACGGCTAGTTTTTTCACTCCTTCCGTTACGCCGAGGTTTAAGGCTTCTTTTAATCCTGATGAAATTTGTGTTGACGTAAGACTTCCAAGATTGATCGGAGAAGCTGTAGTTGTCGGTGTTTTTGGAGTTGTTGTGGTTGCAGAACCTGTTGTCGTTTTAGGAGCGTTCAGGTCGATACCTGTTTTATCTTTTACGGCAGATTTTATTACATCTAAAATTTGTGCCTGTGTAGAAACTGAAAATAATAGAGCGCCAGCGAATAAAATTGTTTTTCTCATTGTTTATTTTTTGCAAAATTAGATGTTTTATTTTTTAATAAGTTAAAAAGATTGGAGAAGTTTTAAGAAAATATTTATATTAGCTAAAACCTTAATCAAATCCAATGGTACGAGCTTTTTTAGTAGTTTTAGTATTGCTTTCAAATGTATATTTTTCTCAAAATAAACTGAATTTAATCCCTTATCCCCAAAAAGTTAATATAAATAGCGGATTTTTTACTATTCCGGATGTTATTATGCTAAATAATAATTTGCCGAAAAGTGAAACGGAATATTTTAAGAATAAATTAAATTCAGGATTAAAATTTCAGAATTCCGGGAAGTCCGATGCTCATTTGGTCTATTCTCAACTGCCAAAATCAACTGCTTCGGATCAAAATAGTGAGTTCTATTCTCTGGAAATTACTCCAAAACAAATTTTTATAACATCTTATACAAAACAGGGGTATTTTCTGGCTCTTCAAACTTTAATTCAGTTATTTGAAAATTATGAAAAGGATAAGAAAATTCCTGCTTTAAAAATAGAAGACCAGCCGAAGTTTTCCTGGAGAGGAATGCACTTAGATGTCTGCCGCCATTTTTTCACAGTTGATGAGGTGAAGAAATACATCGATTATCTGGCTATGTATAAGTTAAATACTTTTCACTGGCACTTAACAGATGATCAGGGCTGGAGAATTGAAATTAAAAAATATCCGAAACTTACGCAGATTGGCTCAAAACGAAAAGAATCCATGATTGGAGCGTATGTTGACAATACCTTTGACGGAAAACCTTACGGACCTTATTTTTACACACAAGATCAGATTAAAGATGTTGTAAAATATGCTCAGGAAAGACATATTACCGTTGTTCCGGAAATTGAAATGCCAGGACATGCTTTGGCTGCATTGTCAGCTTATCCTGAGCTGGCTTGTACAAAAGGACCTTTTGAACCGGCAACAAAATGGGGCGTTTTTGATGATGTTTTTTGTCCGAAAGATGAAACTTTTAAGTTTTTGGAGAATGTTTTGGATGAAGTTATCGCTCTTTTTCCTTCGCAATATATCCACATTGGAGGTGATGAATGCCCAAAAACAAGATGGAAAGAATGTGCTCATTGTCAGGAACTAATCAAGAAAAACAATTTGAAAGATGAACATGGTCTGCAAAGTTATTTTATCAAGAGAATTGAAAAGTATGTTAATTCTAAAGGCCGAAAAATTATCGGATGGGATGAGATTCTTGAAGGCGGATTAGCACCAAATGCCGCTGTAATGAGCTGGACTGGAATTAAAGGTGGTGTTGAAGCTGCAAAATCAGGCCATTTTGCTGTCATGACACCAGGTTCTTATTGCTATTTTGATCATGCCCAGGGTGATCCTCAATCGGAGCCCAATTCTTTCGGAGGCTTTACTCCTTTGGATAAAGTGTATTCTTACAATCCGATTCCGGAAGAATTGAATGTTGAGCAGGCGAAATATATTCTGGGAGTTCAGGCTAATTTATGGACAGAATATATTCTCGATTTTAAAAATGTTCAATATATGATTTTCCCAAGATTAATGGCGCTTTCGGAAGTTGGGTGGGGAACTTCAGATCCAAAAAATTATAAAGAATTTGAAGGGAGAGTAATCAATCAATTTAAAGTCTTGGATAAAATGGACGTGAATTATGCAAAAAGTATTTACAATGTTACCGGGAAAGTGATTTCCAGTAATAATGGAGTTGCTTATGAACTTTCAACATCACAAAATCCCAATGGAATCCGTTATACTATGGACGGAGCGGATCCGTCAGCTAATTCTCAGGTGTATCAAAACCCAGTTCCTGTTCCAAAATCTATGACGATAAAATCTGCCTATTTTGAAAATGGTGAATTAAAAAGTGCTGTTTCTTCTCAACAGTTCACGACCTCAAAAACGACAGGGAAAAATATTACGTTGGAACAGCAGCCAAGCGAAAATTATTCTTTCGGAGGTGCTTTTACTTTGGTTGACGGGATCCTCGGTAACCAAAGAGTATTGGGAAAAACATGGCTTGGCTTTCAGGGTAAAGATGTTGTAGCAACAATTGACCTGGGACAAAAAACTCAGTTTTCAGAAGTTTATTTTAATACATTGGAAAATAAAGGAAGCT
>CBFGVN010000331.1:0-4273 GCA_965651845.1 uncultured Chryseobacterium sp.
AAAATATTCTTAGATTTTACAGCACGTAACGACTGGAGCAGCACGCTTCCAAAGGCCAATCGTTCTTACTTTTATCCATCTGTAGCTTCATCTTTCATTCTTTCGGATATTTTCGGGTTGAAGAGCAATAAGCTGAACATGTGGAAACTGAGAGCTTCATGGTCTAGAATTGGAAATGATACGGCGCCTTACCAGTTAGAAAATTATTACAGTGTAAGTTCATTCCCGGGATCTGTAGAACTGCCAAGTTTATATGCAAACCCCAATCTAAGACCTGAAATGATTACCAATATTGAAGGGGGAATGGATTTCAGCTTATTTAAAAACAGATTGACCTTCAATGCAACCGTTTACCAAAGTATTTCGGTCGATCAGATTATCAGAAACGTGCCTGTATTGTGGGAAACAGGGTATTCTCTAAGAGTGATCAACTCAGGAGAGGTAAGAAACAGAGGGGTTGAATTGATGATGAACGCATATCCTATCAAAAACAAAAATTTCTCTTGGAATATTTCTGCAAACTGGTCGATGAACAGAAACAAAATTCTTTCTCTTCCTGAAGAATTCCACGGTGAGCCTTATACAATGGCAAGTGTGGGTGGAGTAGTGTATTACAATGCTGTGGTCGGCGGATCAATCGGTGATATGTACGGATACGGATTGATGTATTCTCCGGACGGGCAGGTTGTTTTCGGATCGGACGGATTAACTGCGAAACCTACTACAATGAAGAAAGTCGGAAATGCATTCCCGAAATGGAGAGCCGGAATTCAGAATGAATTTAAAATTAAAAATGTAACGGTAAGCTTCTCTTTCGACGGTCAGTACAAAGGAATGGCTTATTCCCAGTCTCACCACAAAATGACGGAACAGGGAAAATTAGAACATACTTTAGTCGGCAGAGATAATCCGGATGGTTTAATCGTTGGTCAGGGGGTTGTTCAAAATGCAGACGGATCATATTCTACAAATACCAAAGGTGTTGCAATACCTACTTACTATGCAGATTACTGGAGAAGGGCAAACGTTGAAACCAATACTTTTGATACTTCTTTCATTAAACTGAGAGATGCAAGAATTGCCTATTCTTTCCCTAAATCTGTTACGCAGCCATTAAAAATCACAGACCTTACTTTAGCAATTTTCGGGAAAAACCTTTGGATGTGGACGAAATTCCCACTGTTTGATCCGGAAGCGGCTACTTTAGATAATGCTACCATCACTCCGGGAGTGGAGATGGGACAATTGCCGACAGCAAGAACTGTAGGATTCCAGCTTAGTGTAAAATTCTAAATTATTTAAGACATGAAAAAATCAATAGTAAAATATTTTCTTTTGGCAGGTTTGGGAGCAGCTTCCATTTCTTGCGACAGAACAATGGATGAGGTGAATGTAGACAACAGCAGAATCCTTGATCCTGAAGTTTCAAGCTTTCTGGCCCCGGCTCAGTACAATATGGCTTCTATAAACTATATGAGAGCAAACGACTTCACCTTCGATATCATGCAGGTTTCTTTGGATTTTCCGAATGAAGGAAATTCACTAAGCCGTTATTACATCACAGAAAATACAGGTGCCGGTTTTTGGAACAACAATTACAAATGGCTGAAACAGATCTACGACCTAAAGAAAGCGGCCGTAAAAAGCAATGATAAAAACTACGAAGCGATCGCATTGGTAATGAATGCGTGGATTACTTCAAATCTTACGGATACTTTCGGAGATGTTCCGTTTAGTGAGGCTTCAAAGTTGGATGAAGGAGTTTCTCAGCCGAAATTTGATAAGCAGAAAGATATTTATGTACAGTTATTGGATGATCTTAAAAGAGCAAATTCTCTTTTCGTTACCACAAAACCGCTAACGGGAACTGATCTTTTCTACAATGCAGGTACAGATACTAATGGAATTACCAACTGGAAAAAATTCTGTAATTCACTTTCATTAAGGTTACTGACAAGGATTTTGAGTAAAAATGGAGAAATTAATGTGAATGAAAGAATTCAGGAAATCGTTAATAACCCTACAACTTTTCCTATTTTCCAGAGCAATGCGGAAACAACAAAAATAAATATTACCGGAGTTTCACCTCTTCTTCCACCGATTGCAAGACCTCAGGATTTCACAACAAGCAGAGCTGCTTCAGCATTTTTAGTTGAAACAATGAAATTGAATAACGATCCAAGAATGTCTATGTTCTTCAGTCAGGCAAAAGATCTGGCAACGAATACAAACATCGGATACAAAGGCGCTCCATCAGGATATACTTCAGGAACTGTATTTACTTACCAGCCTTCCAACATGAACCAGAACTTAGCTAAAGCACCTTTAAATATTTTAATTTATCCTTATGCTGAGCTTCAATTCACTTTATCCGAATTAGCATTCAAAGGAATTATCCCCGGAAATGCACAAACTTATTACGAAAATGGAGTGAAAGCAACGATCGAGCAGTGGGGTGCTACAATGCCTGCCAATTATTTTTCAAATGCAAATGTTGCGTATAATGGGACTTTAGAGAGAATCATGCTTCAGAAATATGTGGCTTTATTCTTCGTAGACCAGCAGCAGTGGTTTGAAAAGAGAAGAACTGGTTTCCCTGTGCTTCCTAATAATGGCGGACTTTTAAATAACGGAAATCTGCCTTCAAGATTAATGTATCCTCCGAATCCAAGGGTTTTAAATACAGCGAATTACCAGACGGCAGTTCAGCAAATGGGTGGCGATGATATCAACGTAAAAGTTTGGTGGAATAAACCATAAAATTCATCAATAGGATCGGGAAATCATCCTGAGGTTCTCGAAGGAAGCCCGATTTAAAAGAAAGAACAAAAACAGGCTTTAGCCAAAACTTAAATTAAATAAATAAAATGAATATAAAATTTTTAATGCCGTGTCTGTTAATTTCAACGATGGCATTTTCACAAGCTTCTGTTTCAGGATATGTGTATGAAGACAGCAACAAAAATCAGAAGAAGGAAAACAGAGAAAAAGGAATTGAAGGAGTCGCTGTTTCCAACGGGATTCAGGTGGTTCTTACAGATAAAAGTGGGCGATACAGCCTGCCGATTCAGGAAAATCAGACAGTTTTTGTGATCAAGCCTTCAGGCTACATGACTCCGGTGAATGGTAATAACCTTCCTCAGTATTATTATCAGTACAAGCCAAAAGGTTCACCGGCAGATTTTAAATATAAAGGAACAGCGCCAACCGGCGAACTTCCGAAAGAAGTAAACTTTGCTTTAAACAAACAAAACGAAAGCAAGAATTTTGATATTCTTGTCTTTGGAGATCCGCAGCCTTACACGGAAAAAGAACTGGATTATTTCAGAAGAGGAATCGTAAATGAGGTTAAAAGCACCAAGAAAAATGCAGTGTTGGGAATCAGTTTGGGAGATTTGGTTGGTGATAATTTAAGTTTACAAAAACCATATGCAGACGTGATGAAAGAAATCGGACTGCCTTGGTACAACGTAATGGGTAACCACGATATGAATTACGATGCAAAAGAAGATCTGTTCTCAGACGAAACTTTTGAATACAATTTCGGACCAGCCAATTATTCTTTCAATTATGGAAATGTTCACTTCATTATTCTGGACGATATTTTGTATCCGGATCCGAGAGATGGAAAAGGATACTGGGGTGGTTTCCGCGAAGATCAGTTGAAATTTGTAGAAAATGACTTGAAGCTTGTTGATAAAAATAAACTGGTTGTGGTGTCTTTCCATATTCCATTGGAGCATAAAAACGAAGACAATTTCAGAAATGCAGACCGCCAGAAATTATTTGATTATTTAACGCCTTTCCAGAATGCTTTGATTTTATCGGCACATACTCATATTCAGCAGCAGATTTTCTATGGAAAACAAGCAGGTTGGAGTGGTTCAAAAGACCTTCATGAATATAACGTGGGAACTACTTGTGGTGACTGGTATTCCGGAACTCCGGATGATGCGGGACTGCCGACTTCAACCATGAGAGACGGTACTGCGAAAGGGTATTCTTTTATCAGCTTTAATGATAATCAGTATAAAGTTAAATACAAAACGGCCGGAAAACCGGAAGATTATCAGATCGGTTTATACGTTCCGAAAGCGGTTCCGTTTCCTGCAAAGACTTCTGCAAAAATCCTGGCAAATTTCTTTATGGGAAGCAAAAAAGATAAGGTAGAATATAGCATCGACGGCGGTCAGTGGGAAGCCATGGAGTATGACGAAACTGTTGATCCGAGTTTTGTAATGTCAGTCTTCAAATGGGATGTTACTCCAAATCT
>CBFGVN010000332.1:0-4267 GCA_965651845.1 uncultured Chryseobacterium sp.
AAGTAGCCGTAAGGGAAGTCCCTTTTACGGTACCTGTAGCACTTTCATTGTTATTTTTGTATGGCAGTCTCCAGCCTGTACAGCTAGCCGAAAGATCCGGTGTTGGCGGTGTTGTGCCACAGCTGCCTTTCCAGGTCTGAGTATTCCAGTACTGCATACAATTGAGACTGGTATTATAAATGGTAAGTCCGGCTAATTTAGGATTGAGAGCATCTCTTTGGGCTGTTGTCATTCTCGGCGGGAGAAAACCTTTATTCGTAGAATTTAATTCTAATAAAGCTCCGGAGTTTGGAGAAGGAGCTCCGATTCCAGTATTTCCGTTTCGGGTAAGTACCATCCCCGGTTCACCGTCAGAAGCTGAGCCTGCATGTATCTGAAGGGTATTTGAGCTTACTCCCAATCCGTAAAAAGATGATGCCGTTGAGGTGTTGTAAACCGCGAGTTTCTTCCCCGCAGGATTATTGGTCGCACCAGGAGCATCACTTCCAAGATCAATTCTGTTTTGAGGAACCGTGGTTCCTATTCCTAGATTCCCATTAAATGTCATTGTAGCTACGGTTTTCAATACCTGATCATCACCGTAAGTTCCTTTACCATTACTTCCGACATTAAATTGCAGACCGTCTTCCGCACCCGAAGCATTAATGGATGCTTTTCTGCTATCCACCTGAAGCCAGATATTATCCCAACTTCCTGAATTTGCCCCTGTTTTCATTCCTAAAGTATTTCCTACAATATCTAAGGAAGCCTTCGGATCGGGGGTGTTTATCCCGACCTGCGAATAAACGGATGCAGAGAAGAGTGATAGCAGAATAATTATATTTTTTTTCATTCTGTTGATGTTTTACATTATTATTAATTATTCTATTATTGGTAGTTGATCCAGGATGTACCATTCCAATACTGCATAATGTTTACGGAGGTGTTGTAAATCATTAGCCCTGCAGGTTTGGGATTCACTGCGTCTCTTTGAGTTGTTGTCATTCTTGGCGGAAGAAAACCTTTGTTGGTAGAAGCTAATTCCAGGATTGCACTTGAGCTTGGGGAAGGCGCTCCGATTCCTACGTTGCCAAATTGGGTAAGCACCATTCCGGGTTCGCCATCAGCAGCTGAGCCTGCATGTATCTGAAGGGTATTTGCGCTTACTCCCAATCCGTAAAAAGATGATGCCGTTGAGGTGTTGTAGACCGCGAGTTTCTTCCCTGCAGGATTATTGGTCGCACCGGGAGCATCACTTCCAAGATCTATTCTGTTTTGAGGAGTCGTGGTTCCTATTCCCAGATTTCCATTGTGGGTCATTGTAGCTACGGTTTTCAATACCTGATCATCACCGTAAGTTCCTTTACTGTTGCTTCCGATATTAAATTGCAGACCATCTTCCGCACCCGAAGCATTTATGGCAGCCTTTCTGCTGTCCACCTGAAGCCAGATATTGTCCCAGCTCCCTGAATTTGCACTGGATTTCACTCCCAGCGTATTTCCTACAATGTCTAGATCTGCCTTCGGATCGGGAGTATTGATTCCTACCTGAGAGTAGGTGAAGGCTGAAACTAACAGTACAGGTAAAATAATTGCATGTTTTTTCATTTTTTAAAATTTTTTACATTCTTAAATTTTTCTTTCTTGTGTGTTTAGAATCGTATCTCCAAAACAGGCTTTCTGTTTTTTCGAAAGTATCATTGATGAAAATGTGAGGGCAAAATTATACTGAAGGAAGAGGAAAACTTCTACTGCAGTTCTACTTCATTTAATTAAATTGTTTAAAATCAATTAATTATAAATGGCTTTGAAGTACAGTGGTAGAGTGGAAAAAATTCTATTTTATAGGTTTTAAAGTGAAAAAAAATTGGGTTTTGACAGATTTTTATTATTTTTCATAAAATATTCATCTGGTAAAATCATTAGGATGGTCAAAAACTATTTCATAAAATTCTTTTTAGTCTTTACATTGCTTTTTATGGTTCCGTATGAGGCACAGAGGTATAGTATATTTGAACTGGATAGCATTACCGAGATTTATAAAGCAAAAGGAAATATAGAAAAGGCAGTAGATTTTAACCAAAATGCTTTAAAACAATACAGGGAAAATAATAATCAGGAAGGGATCATTGCAGTAAATATCAATCTAGGAAACCTTCTCTGCACCCTTAATCAGTATAAAGAAAGTATTTCTTATCTTGAAGAAGCCAAATCCGAAATTTCAAAAACAAAAAATCCTTATTTATATGCAAGGCTCTATAATGAATTCGGCAGAGATTATTCATTGTTAGGTCTATTCGCGCAAGGAAATGAAAATCTTGATAAAGCCGTAAGATATGCCCGAAAAGTGCCAAATCAGAAAAAGAGAAAGCATCAGCTTTATTTCAGCTATACATGGAAATGGTACAATTTCGAATATTTGAAAAAAATGGATTCCGTATACAGCATGCAGAAAAAATGCCTGGAAATTATTCAGGAGCCGATCATTTATGTGAAAGCAGCGGGAAGATTTATCGATGAAAAAAAACATCTTGATTCTGCAGAATATTATCTGAATAAAGCAATTCCTTTATTTGAAAAAAGTCCGGCAGATCAAAAAGCACTTACTTTACTGCTTTTCGGAGACCTTTACACAGAAAAGAAAGAATATCAGAAGGCATTGGATTATTATTTTCAGTCTTTGGCAATTTCTCAGAAAATGAAACGCAGAGATCATATAAGAAATGGATATGAAAGAATATCAAAAACATTTAAGGCTCTTAATAATAGGGAAAAGGCCGATGAATATTATAAAAATTATTCCTATTTGAATGATAGTATCAATGCAGGAGAGAAGAGAGTGCTTCATACCATTGTAGAAAAATTAGACGAAGAAAAAAAACAGGAAGAAAGTGATAAAACGAGGCTTTTCATTTTAGTTTGTGTTATTTCGGTTGTTTTTGCAGGTTTATTGTACTTCCTTCGAAAAGCGTATCTCGAGAAGCAGAAGAAAAAAGATGAATTGCTAGAGAAAAAAGATCAGTTAATAGAAAAACATTCATGGGAAACCAATCAGTTGAAGAAAAAAATTAATACCAAATTTCCACAGCTGATCAAGCTGGCAAAGAACAATGACCCTTTCTTTATTGTACGTTTCAAGGAAGTTTATCCTGAATTTTATGAAAAACTGATCTCTCAATACCCAGACCTTACAGACAGTGATCTGAAAATCTGTGCATTCATCAGGCTTAACCTTACTAATAAAGAAATAGGGCAATATGAAAATGTTACTTTACGTACTGTAGAAACAAGAAAATACCGGCTAAAAAAGAAGCTGGGGATTGCCCCGGAAACAGATCTTATCAAATGGATTCAGGAGTTTTAATTTTTCTTTATTTCAAGCATTATTTAAATAAAAAAACAGCAAATAATTAATATCTGCTGTTTATTTTTAAGCTTTTATCTATTTCTATGCATTAAAGCCGCCATCCACAGTCACAAACGAACCAGTGATAAATCCGCTTTCTTCACCGGCAAGGAAGGCAACGGCATTGGCAATATCTTCAGATTTACCATATTCTCCTGTTGCCATACGGGTTCTAAGGAAATCCGCAAACTCAGTATTATCAGGATTCATATCTGTATTAATCGGTCCTGGCTGTATAAGGTTTACCGTAATTTTTTTTTGCCCCAGATCACGGGCAAGTCCTCTGGTGAAGCCTTGTAAAGCAGATTTGCTCATTGTATAAAGTGTAGTCTGCGGCCCGATTGAGTTTTCAGCCATATTGCTTCCAATCGAGATAATGCGGCCCCCTTGCGGCATATGTTTTACAGCTTCCTGCGATCCCAGGAAAACCGCTCTCACATTGACATCCATCGTAGATTGATAATCTTCTTCCGTATAATCTTCAAATGGTTTTCCTACATAAATCCCGGCATTGTTCACCAAAATATCAATTTTTCCAAATTGTTGAACGGTTTTTTCAATAACTTTTTGTAAATCAGAAGGGTTGGAGCTGTCAGCAGCAAAAGCAATAGCTGTTCCTCCGTTATTCTTAATTTCATCGGCCAATGCTTCCGCTTTTTCTGCAGAATTTTGATAAGTAAATATTACATTGGCGCCTTCAGCAGCAAGTTTACGGGTGATGGCAGCTCCGATTCCGCGAGATCCGCCGGTAACAACAGCAATTTTGTTTGATAAGTTTTTCATATCTTTTTTTATGCAAATGTAGAGGGTAATTTGTAAATTTGTAAGTACTGACGAAATTGTTAAGTACTAACAAAAAAGTAAGAAATGAGAAAGACAACA
>CBFGVN010000333.1:0-4266 GCA_965651845.1 uncultured Chryseobacterium sp.
ACAAGGGGCATTTGCATTGGCAGAGCAGACCGGATTGTCCAGAACTGAAGCCAAGCAAATGATCGAAGCCTATTTCGAAACGTACCCAAAATTGAAGGAATACATGGCGGAACAGGTGAATAAAGCCCGTCAGATGGGGTATGTGGAAACTATTTTAGGCAGAAAACGCCACTTAAAAGATATCAATTCCAACAATTTTGTAGTGAGAGGCCACGCCGAAAGAAACGCTGTGAATGCACCCGTACAAGGAAGTGCGGCAGATGTTGTGAAAATGGCGATGATTAAAATTCAGAAAGAGCTGGAAAAAGAAAAATTGCAGACAAAAATGTTGCTTCAGGTTCACGACGAATTGATTTTTGAGGCTCCGATTGATGAAGTGGAAGTCGCCTCAAACATCATAAAAATCGAAATGGAAAGCGCAATCGAAACGCAGGTTCCATTATTGGTAGAAGTTGGAGTAGGGAACAATTGGCTGGAAGCGCATTAAAATTTAAAATAAAAATTATTAAGATGCTTCGACAAGCTCAGCATGACATCGCTACAAATAACTGAAACAGTTAGTATTAGCGATGTCATGCTGAGCTTGTCAAAGCATCCGTTTACAATACAAAAAAAAATAAAATAAAAAAACTTTCGCATTTCGTGAAAGTTTTTTGCTTTATAAGGATTTATTTTTTTTAAATATTAAAATTTTCCGTTAAAATTTTGATTTAAATTAAAATTAATTTTTTATTTAAATATCACGCTATCAATACGATTTTGTGGGTTTAAGAAAAAATATTATGTTTGTACGAATTTAAAAAACAACACAAATGAGACTTCTGAAAATTGCACTTTTACTTGTGCTTTGCTTATCGGCGTTGTCTGCGATTGTTATAACTTGTAATCTTTATTGTTAATCAACGAAAAGGTTGACAGTTTGAGTATATTCCTCTATAGTGGGATGTTATTGGTTTTTGATAGAAACTTCCGCTATATGCGGAAGTTTTGATTTTTATAGGAAATATTCAACTATTTTAAGCAGAATATTCAATTCCTCCGATATAAACCAAAGAAAACAAATCATCCTCCACAGAAACAGGTTTAGGAATTTGTCCTTGGTTCAGAAAAATAATGGAATTGATATTCATATCAAGATTAAGCTCATTGAGCCTGTTGATTAAGATGGGAAGCCATTGTTCTGCAAAAGAATATTCTGCAAATTTTTCGTAGACCGTTCTGTTTCCGTCTTCGAAGCCATATTCTACAAAATCATGATCCAGCCAAAGTGTATCCTGCGATTCTGCAAATTTTGAAATATATTTTTCGTCAGATTCTTCTTCCATGTAGAAATTTTCATCTTCTTCCACAAATTCGTAAAAATCTTCCTCGCTGTTGAAATTTCCTACCCAAAAATCTAGTACGTCTGTATTCATAATTTTAAATTATCTTTATCTCTCTCAAAGACAAAGTTAGCTATTTAAAAATATTCAGAATTTTTTGAAAGAAACTTTTATTTTTTTCGGGATATTTATTTTCTTCCAAAGGTTTATGGTTTGATATTTTACTGTTATTAATTTCTTGATTAATAAAACTTTCATTAGCAAAATAATAATCATTGAAAATTTTATTAAGATTCATAACTAATGTATTGTCGCCGGAATAATTATCAATAGTTTCTTTAATTTTTTTTAGAGACTTAATCCAATTTGAATATAATTTTTGAATATGTTTTTCTATCTTATCTTCAGGTATTTCTGAACTTACAAAATGAAATCCTGCGGTATGATTGCTTAAAGTTTGAATAAAAAATATATCGATAAGATCTGTAAAAGAGTTTTTTCTTACAGTTAGATTTTCCCCTTTTTCATTTTCATCCCAATATTCGCTCATAATCCAGACTTTTGGGTTATCACCTTCGTCCGTATGAATTAGTGAAATATAGTCATTTCGCCTTTCTGATATTACTATAAGTGGTCTGCTAGGTTTGAAATTGTTAGCTTCAAAAATTTCGTCTCCGAATTCTGTGATGTAATCTATATGCTCATAAGACATATCTTCTGCATCCATAAAATCGAACAGAAAAAATTTCCCGATACTTCTTAAATATTCTTCATAGGCTAATGGAAGCTTTCCTTTTTTTTCAATAAGAGTTTTTATTTCTTCTTCTTTGCAACCAGCAATTCCCTTTCTTTTATCAATGTCTAAAGTAATTAAGTAAAATTTTAAAGTTTGAAAATATTCTTTATAATTATTCATATTTTATCTTATACGTTTTTGTTGTTCACTTTCCCGAATCGTCTTTTCCAGCCTTGATAATCTGGTTTTTTCCTGTTTTGCACTCATGATCCAATGAAGCATTACTTTCCTGTATGAAGGAGCCTGATTATTAAAAAATTCCCAGGCTTTTTTATGGGTTTTAAATTGCTTTTCAAATTCAGGATCGAGTGTAGCAGCTTCTTTTTCGTGGGAGTAAATTCCGGATTTTTCTTCTTTTCTGAATTCAAATCCTTTCAGACCTTCAGGAGTCATTAAGCCGGCTTTTGTAAGCTCTTCAACTTTTTTAATATTGATGGCACTCCAGATGCTGGTTGGTTTTCTGGGAGTAAAACGAATGCTGTAAGAGTGTTCATCAATTGATTTTCTTACACCATCAATCCATCCGAAACACAGCGCCTGATCCACAGATTCCGACCATGTCATGGAAGGTTTTTTTGTTCCGACTTTGTAGAATCCGACCAATAATTCTTTTTCAGATGTATGGTGTTTTTCCAGCCATTTCCGAAATTCTTGAGGTGTTGCGAAAAATGTTGCACCCATTTTATTTTTATTGATCTAAATTATTGTATTTTCTTCGAAAAACCTATTGAACATTGGTATTTACTAAAATAATTTTGTTGGATTTCAATTTATTTTCCAGCCAGGATTGAAGTTTTTGCTCATCAACTTTAGATCCTGAATTATAAAGTAAAGCCGTTTCAACTACCACGGAATCCTTTGTATAGAAGTTTTGAACTTTTCCAACAGCTATTTCATTAATTTCCGGGAATAAAATTTTGATCTCTTTTACCAACTCAGGATCATTCATTTTATATTGATTTAATTCATTTTTCAAAACATTGATCTGAACATCTTTTTCAGAAACATCTGATTTATAAAGATTAATTTCATTAAGAATTTCAGATTTCAGGTCTGTGGTATTTTGCTTGATAATCAGCTTGGTGTTGTTGATCCCGAAGTCTTTGAGTGTACTATTTAATCTTTTGATTTCTGTACTATCAAATTTTTTGGACAAAAACGCCAGCTCGATCGATTTTGGATTGGAATGATAATCTACTTTTTTGTAAATGACTGTAAATCCGTTTTTTGTAAACTCATTGTTGACGAATTTCTCTACATTTTGAGTGTATCTTTTTTCATTAAGAAGATTGTAAGCCAGATAACAGCTTGGAATGATCATAATAATAATCAATACAGAAATTCCGTATCGGATTCTTTTTTCGTAGATTTTATTGGTGGATTGTATTGATGGATACTTTAAAAATTTTATAATTAAAAAAGTCGAAATACAAATGAAAAAACAATTGATGGTATACAGATAAAATGCGCCTGCAACAAACGCAAAATTGCCTGTCGCAATCCCAAACCCTGCAGTACAAAGCGGTGGCATTAAGGCCGTGGCAATCGCAACTCCGGGGATAGGATTTCCTTTTTCTATTCTGGTAATGGATATAGCTCCTACAACTCCGCCAAAAAATGCAATAAGAACATCATAAATATTGGGTGAAGTTCTTGCCAAAAGCTCAGATTGCACATCTTTGAACGGACTAAGGTAAAAGTATAAAGAAGATACTGCCAGACTTACTATTGTGGCAATAATTAAGTTTTTAATTGATTTTTTTAATAAGCCGAAATTAAATGTTGCCAATGCAAAACCTGCTCCCACAATCGGCCCCATCAAGGGAGAGATAAGCATGGCTCCGATGATTACGGCTGTAGAATTTACGTTAAGTCCTACCGATGCAATTAAAATGGCACACGCCAGAATCCAAAGATTGGCACCTCGGAAGGAAATATTACTGGTTACATTTTCGAGAACAATTTTAGGATTTTCTTCCCCTGTGTGAAGGTTTAGGAAATTGGAAATTGTGTTTTTCATGATGGTTGTATGGTATTAAAAATCAATAATATGGTAAAAATTTATACGTTTTATATAAAATTAATTAAATAATAAATAAAAGAGGCTGTCTCAAAAGTTGGACAGCCTTTTTTATGCAAAAAGGAAAG
>CBFGVN010000334.1:0-4265 GCA_965651845.1 uncultured Chryseobacterium sp.
TCTTAAACAGTAAATTTTTCTTAAAATTCAATAAAAACAATCCCCAAAATGACGCCCAAGCATACCAATATTTCACTTCCTTTAAAGCTGACTTTTCTTATTTTCTCTATGGTCTTAAACTGCATGGGTATTGTAATTCTACAACTTTCAGAGGCAAAAATAACCTATGAAAAATTAGGATTTTTAGAATCCTTTAAGGATCTTCCGATTGCTTTTATTTCACTTTTTGTAGTTAATTTTATCAGTAAGATCGGAGCAAAAAAAGCACTCATTTTTGCGTTAACAATTGTTGGCATTTGTTCACTTATTTTACCATTTGTTGAGGTATTTTGGTTTTACAAACTTTGGTTTGCGATTATTGGAACTTGTTTTGCGATTGGCAAAATCTGTGTTTTCGGAATTATCCGGAATAATATTTCAGATGAAAAATCACTCGCAAAAACGATGAATAATGTAGAAGCTTCATTTATGATCGGGATTTTTGTTGTCAATACAGGTTTTGGATGGCTTATCTCCAGTCAGTATTCGCAATTCTGGAAATTCGGGTTTTTATCAATTTCTATTCTTTCGGCAATTACCATATTTTTATTTTCTAGATTAAAGATTTCAGGACCGATAAAGGAAGAAAAAGTAAACATTATTGAAGGTCTTTCTGGTTTTATCAACCCACTGATTATTATATTTTTAGCTGTAATTTTTTCAATTGTTTTTATTGAGCAAAGTTTTAATTCCTGGTTACCTTCCTTTTACAAAAATCATTTAAAAGTCAATTCTTTTTTTGCGCTTCAGGCATCGTCATTTTTAGCGCTTTTCTCTTACATAGGAAGAACGGTAACTGCTAATATTATTCAGCGGTTTTCTTTGTCCAAATACTATATTTTATGTCTTTCTCTCATCATTTTTGTATTGATCATCATTGCCGGAATACAGTTTTTGGATGCAGATAATTCAAAAATCCTACTCTACTTATTTCCTGTGATCGGATTATTTTTATCACCCCTTTATCCTGTCATAAATTCAAAAATGATCGCTCAGATAGATAAAACGAAGGCCAATCTTTTCACATCGTTAATCGTCATATTTTCATCTCTGGGAAGCTCTGTCAGTTCGATTATCATGTCAATCTTATTCGGAAACCAACTTCTCAGTTTTTATTCCGTTTATATTTTATTCGCTGTAATTGTGTTATTTACGATAAGTTTAATTTATTTTAAACTTACTGATAAAACATTTAGAAAATAATTTTATTTTTACTCCCATGAAAATCAAGAACGAAAAAAATAAAGAAACTCTCCAGGAACTCATTGATACAAAAGACTTTGTAGCACACGTATCTGTTGATTGTACCATATTTGGTTTTCATAATAATATCCTGAAAGTTCTTCTTTTAAAGTACCACGACCTCAATTTGTGGTCACTTCCCGGTGGTTTCGTTTTTAATGATGAAGATCTTAGAGAAGCCGCTGCACGTGTTTTGTATGAAAGGACACATCTTAAAGATATTTTCTTAAAACAGTTTCATACATTCGGCAGAATCGACAGAACAGAGAATAATGTTCACCAAATTTTGTTAAACAATAAAGGAATTGAAGTTCCAAAAGATCACTGGATTTTCCAGCGATTCATCACGGTCGGATATTGCAGCCTGATCGATTTTTCTATCGCAAATACTTTTCCTGACGCTTTCAACGAAACCTGTGAATGGTTTGAAGTAAATAAACTTCCGAAAATGGCCTTCGACCACGACAGAATTATAGAAACCGGACTGGAATATCTGAGAATGAACATCAACACGGAAGTTGCCGCGAGTAATCTTCTCCCTGAAAAATTCACCATGAAAGACCTTCAGTCTCTTTATGAAACTATTTTAGGTCAACAATTCAGAAGAAATAATTTTCAGCGTAAAATATTGAGCTTAAATATTTTAGAAAGACTTGAAAAACTTTACGACGGCTCTGCCAACAAAGCTCCGTATTTATACAAGTTCAAAAACAGAATTTACAATCCTACCAATCAGTACCGTATTTCAAACGAAGAAGAAAATTAATTTTTCTCTTATTTTGTTTAAAATTTTAATTTAAACTATTAAAAATCAGTCAAAAAAAGACATTCAAAAAAAATTTCTCTGAAATACTGAAAAGTGTTACTTTTAGGAAAATTAAATTACAATGTCATATTATTCCCTTACTAGCATTCCCGATTATTACGGGATCGATGCTTTACTTACCGAAGAACATAAACTTATCCGCCAGTCCATAAGAGAATGGGTGGAAAGTTTTGTAATGCCAAAGATCGATCAGGCAGCACAGAATCATACAGATTTGCCGGGTTTAATGAGAGAATTGGGAAAAATCGGTGCATTAGGTCCGTATATCCCGGTTGAGTACGGCGGTTCAGGATTAGACCAGATTTCTTATGGTCTGATTATGCAGGAGCTGGAAAGAGGTGACTCTGCGGTGCGTTCTGCGGCTTCTGTACAAAGTTCTTTAGTGATGTTTCCTATTAATGAATTTGGTTCTGAAGAACAAAAAAGAAAATATTTACCCAAATTAGCAGCTGGAGAAATGATCGGATCATTTGGTCTTACGGAGCCTAATCACGGTTCAGATCCGGGTTCTATGGAGTCTAATTTTAAAGATATGGGAGATCATTATCTTCTGAATGGTGCTAAGATGTGGATCACCAACTCTCCTCTTTGCGATATTGCCGTAGTTTGGGCTAAAAATGAAGAAGGAAAAATTCAGGGATTAATCGTAGAAAGAGGAATGGAAGGATTTACAACTCCTGAAACTCACAATAAATGGAGCTTAAGAGCTTCAAAAACAGGAGAACTGGTTTTCAATAATGTAAAAGTTCCGAAAGAAAATCTTCTTCCGGGGGTAACGGGGTTGAAAGGCCCTTTATCTTGTTTAAATTCAGCAAGATACGGAATCTCTTGGGGTGTAATCGGTGCAGCGATAGATTGCTATTGTACTGCAGTTCAGTATTCTAAAGAAAGAAAGCAGTTTGGAAAACCTATTGGATCTTACCAGCTTCAACAGAAAAAACTGGCAGAGTTTTTAACAGAAATCACTAAGGCTCAGTTACTTTGCCTGCAATTGGGAAATCTTAAAAACGATCATAAGGCAACTCCTGCGCAAATTTCAATGGCAAAAAGAAACAACGTAAAAATGGCTATTGATATTGCAAGAGAATCCCGTCAGATCCTTGGTGGAATGGGTATTATGGGTGAGTTCCCAATGATGAGACACGCCGCGAATCTAGAATCTGTGATTACCTACGAAGGAACCCATGATGTTCACTTATTAATTACAGGAATGGATATTACCGGCATCAATGCTTTTTAATAAGTAAAAAAAATATAATAAAGAAGTCTGATCATTTTGGTCAGACTTTTCATTTACAGTTACCTTTATATTTTCCTATAAATATTTTATTAGGAAGTAATATTTTAAGAAGCTTAAGGTTAAAAAACTTTTTTTATTTTTTAACAATAAAGAAATTTCTAAAATCGTCAAGAATAAAATAAAGAATAATCTTGTTTATTAAAAATTAAAAGATTAAAAATATAAAATTTATTTAGGCTCTTAAATCATTGTATTTATTCTTTTTATTACAAATTCTTTTCACAATGCTTAAGTTAAATTCAAAAAAAACATATTTTTATACCCTTAAAAATAATTTTACTTAACAAAAAAAAACAAATTATGAAAAAAGTCGCTTTATTATTAGCAGGACTCATTACACCCTTTTATTTCTCACAACAAGCGGGTGATGTTTTCAGTACACAACAAAAATTGAACCTTACTCCACAAGGTGTTATCAGCATCATTAACAGCAGTCTGGGGAGTCAAAATTCTCAGGAATTTGTAAATTATCTTAAAGGATTTAATATTGGCCTGAAAGCTTATAAAATTACCTATTACACAAAAAATGAAAAGAATATTTTAGTAAAAGCAACCGGGCTTCTCATGTATCCAAATGTAAATTACAGCCTTTCTACAGTAGTATCAGACCACGGGACTACAGATAGCCGAAACAATGTTCCTTCCAATCTCAAGGGAGCTTTTATGGCCGGATTTGCGATGGAACTTTCATATGTACTCAATGGATATATTTTAATGGCTCCTGATTACGTAGGGATGGGAACAGGTGATGGTATCCATCCGTATCTTCATGCTGAAACTGAAGCCAATGCTACAGTCGATTTTATTAAAGCAGCTAAAAAGGTTGATGAGAGTAGCAGTCTAATTTATGAGCCAGTC
>CBFGVN010000335.1:0-4206 GCA_965651845.1 uncultured Chryseobacterium sp.
AAAACACTAATGAGTAAAAAAGGTATTTCACAGATCAAAGGTCCTTCCGAGATTCGGCTTGGTGAGACTGCTTATTATGAAGTGAGCAGAATTTATGATCTTGATGATAGAGAAAAAGTAAGCAAGGCAAGATGGAAACTCTACGCTTTGGATTTTGATCAGCATGATAACTGGCGCGAACTGAAACCCGCAGCCGGAACACCTCCCAAAATAGGACACCGAATTCCGCTTACCGTCACAAAACAGTCGTTGGTGGGAAGTGAACTGATGCTGGAAGCTTTTATTTATGAAGCTGAAAAACGTATTCCTCCCGGATTGAGAATCAAAGTCCTGCCCGGATTGAAAAAGAAAATAACAAGAGTTGAGCTTTTCAAGGTTGATAATACTCCTATCAAGGAAGATACGGTGATGAAGTACGGACAAACCATAAAAGTGAAAGTCTATACCCACAATATGCCGGATGAAATCGTAAAGCTAAGTCTCTACGAAGATGATGCCGATGGCGGAGGGTACAGTCCGAAAAACAAAAACAATCTGGTCGCACAAATCACAAAGGCCCTGAATAAAAAAGGTTTTCTATGGCATGAGTTTAAGCTGAACGCCGATTTTTCTAAAATCGCCAATGCGATGATGGACGGAACTCACGACAAGCTGCATGAATATTACGTTGTAGTGGAAACCGCCGAGCATAGATCTGTCAGTAAAAATGTGGATGTTCAAAATCCTGATTATATAAAAGTGCAGACGGTCAGCAGTGGGAAAACATTTGATAATGAGAAGGTTTATGATGGCGGAGAGATCGAGGAGGTTGTGGTTAAAGGAAAGTTGAAAAGACAGTATGGGGCTAATCCTGTTGTGGATACTGGGAATAAAGTGGTGACGGTGTTTAAACCTGAGGAGGAGAAGAAGGAGAAGGAAAAATGTTATTGTAATAGAAATATAACAGGCGATGAACTAAGAAAGATGGTTGTAGCAATGAGAAAAGCGACATTTGATAACTCGGGTGAGAATTTTTATAAATGGAACAAGGACAAATTATTTACTGGTGGTCATGAACAGTTTACTAATAAAAGTTTTGAAAAATTTGCAAATGTATTGAATAAAACCTTTGAGAATTATGAGATCAATACTTGTATTAGAAAAATTCACTTTCTAGCTCAATGTTATCATGAAACAGGAGGTTTTATGAGAAGCGTAGAAGGACAGCCAAATGATAAATTTTGGTATGATCCATATAGAGGTAGGGGCTTCATACATTTGACACTACTGGGAAATTACAAAAAATTCAAAGAAAATTCTGGATATGATGTAGTTAATAATCCAAAAATAGTGTCAACAAATATTGAAGTAGCTGCAATGTCTAGCGGTTGGTATTGGAGGCATAATGATAAAGGAAATATAAATCCGTTTGCTGACAAAGATAGTATTTTTGACACTTCCAGACTAGTTAATAAACCTAACGCAACTAAGCCATTATCAATTAATGGTTATAGTCAAAGAGTAAATGCCGTAAATGCATTAAAAATTGTTTTTGAGTACCCACAATTATGTTCAAACTTAGAGAATAAAGAAGAGGTTAAAGAAAGTACAAATTGTTCGAATGGTTTAAAAGATTGTATTTGTCTCGATGTTTTTGCCGTTGAAAATGGTTTTATAAAACATCAATTAATAATAAAAGATCATATTAGTATAATTGAACATGGTAGTTTTAAAGATGGTAAAGAAAGTGTTCAGAAAATAGTATTACATAGAACCGCTGGACCTACAACTGAAAATTGTAAAGCCGCTTTTAAAAAAGGTAGAAAAAATAAAAATGGTGGTATAGATCATTATGGGACTCATTTTATAGTTGGAAAAGATGGAACTATTACACAAACTGCTGATTTGTCAAAAGTTACATGGCATTGCAAAGGATGGAATTCTAAATCGATTGGAATTGAGGTTGTTGGTTGTGCAATTGATAAAAATGGCAATCCTACGTTAGGTTTAAAAGATCAACTACCAGTTGCTGGATGGGAAGAACTAACTGACAAACAGACTAAATCTGTTGTGTGCCTTGTTAAAGCATTATTAAATTATTATAGTTTAGATAAAGATAAAATAGATTGTCATGAACATTTGGCTCCAAAAGAAAAAGGTGAGGGGCAAATTGTTTTTGATGCAATTAAACAATATTTAAAATAAGGTTTATGAAAAGAATAAGTTTAATATTAATAATGTCATTTTACATTTTTGGTTCATGTAAAGGTCAGGATAAAGAACACACAAAATATATAAAAACAGACATTTATACTGCTAAATGTGAAGGAGAATATTCTACAGGTCAAAAAACAACTGAAAAAGAAAAACAATGGTCTTTAACAAGAAGTGATATTTTATCAATTGTTAATTTATCAAAAGAAATTGATCCTCAGGAACTACATTATACTTATCCTGTGACTCCTTGTACTATTGATGTTAAAAACTTTAATCTAAGTGGCAAAATAGTTGATTTGTTTATAAATGGTGGTTCTTATTTACAAATTAAAGATGGTTCAAAAACTACAATTTTAGGTTGTGATGATCCTAAATGCAAAAAATATTTTTTACTTCCAAAAGAAGATATGGACGATAAGGAATCTGAGCACATCACGGATTTAAATTATAAAGTGAAAAATACGTATAAGGCCGATTTTGATGGTGATAAAATAAATGATTCTATAGTAATTAAACAAAGCACTAAAAATCAAGAAGAGTTTAAATTGGAAATTTACAAAAATGAGAATTTATTTTTAAGTAAATTTTTCTATTGTGATTCTATGATATTAGATCTGCAAGTTAAATACGGTCAAATCTTTAATATTAAAATTGAAAATAAAGATCAATTCGGGAATGTTTTTAGAAAAATAACTATACCTGTTATGTATAAAAATAATGAACTCTATGTTGAAAAAGTATTTGTTGCAAACTTTGGAATAAGTGCAAAAACCGGGGATAACGTTTGGAGTACAAAGGAAATTTCAAATAGGACAACTTTTGAAAATTTGGATTTGGACGATTTGGTGAATAACCATGATGATTGGGATTATGAATAAGATTTGGAATTAAAAATACTAATCATCAACAAAACATAAAAAAACAACAAAATGATAGAAAAATTAAACCACTTCCCCGTAAACTGGATCGACGGGATGAAGATCAATAAAACACACTTCAATGCGGTTCAGGATTTTATAAGCGATGTTGTGAGAGACTCAGTAGGGATTCATACTTCGCTGATTAACTATGGTTTGTTGCCTGTCAATGAATCTATTAAGATGAATTTGATTATCGATAATCATAAATTATTAAGAGTTAAGGTAGAAAAATGTCAGGCCATTACTCCGAACGGTTCTAGAATCGATATCGGGGATGGAAATGCCGAGCCACTTTCCCTTTCACTGCCGTATCCGGAGGCTGTTTACGAAATAAAAGATAATGAAAGCCTGATTCTTTTTGCCTGTCTTTCGGTGAATCATTTTAAGAGAACACCTGCCGGAGAGCCCGATCCAGAGGAGAATCCGCCAAGGTATCCTTTTACACAACCCGAATATTCTTTAAACCTGATTCCGGAAAATGAATTAAAAAATATTCTTGGGTTTGGAGCAAATTTTTTAACCATCGGGAAAATCCTGGTTAATGCCAATGAATCAAAGATTGATGATCATTATATTCCGCCTTCGGTTTCCGTTTTGAGCCACAAAAAATTGCAGGATCTGTACATGGAAATTGACCGTTTTTATGGCCAGATCGAGCTGTATTGTGTACAGATTGCTCAGAAAATTTACAGTAAAAAACAAACGAATGCTTTGGCTCTTATGATGGAGTTACTGACGGATAAAACCCTGAATTATCTCGGAAAAGAAATCAATAGATTTCGATGGATGTCTCCGCATACAGAACCCGCGCGAATGTTTTTATCTGTTGTGGCACTAGCCAGAATGATTAAAAATTTCATTGATGCAAGATCGGGAGCAGGTAAAGAAGAGCTCTTAAATTACTTTGCCGAATGGTGCAATGTAAGTCAGGGGAACTTTGAAATTATTTTCTCAGATATCATTAATGTAGAATATAATCATAATCAGATGGATATTACGATTGAAAAAATGCTGCGATTCATGAAAACGTTAGAAGAATTATTGTCCGTTCTCAGCAGATTAGATTATATCGGAAAAAAACGCGACGGAA
>CBFGVN010000336.1:0-4205 GCA_965651845.1 uncultured Chryseobacterium sp.
AATCAATGACTCTTTCATCTTCTTTATACTGAAGCCCTTTTTGCGAAAAATATCCGAAATGAATGGTTTCTCCGGTTTCAATTTCGCCTTTATCAGCCTTTTCAAATCCTTGAATGATATTTAAAAGTGTAGATTTCCCAACTCCGTTTTTTCCTACAATTCCTATTTTTTCGCCTCTTTGAAACTGGTAGCTGAAATCTTTAAGCAACACTTTATTTCCGAAACTTTTATCAATATGTTTTAGTTCAAGGATTTTTTTACCCAGACGTTTCATTTCAAAATCCAGTTCCAGACCTTGTTTTCGGGTGTCGGTTTTAGCCACTTTTTCAGTTTCGTAGAAAGAATCGATTCTTGATTTTGATTTTGTAGTTCTTGCTTTTGGCTGTCTGCGCATCCACTCGAGCTCCTTTCTGTAAAGGTTGTTGGCCTTATCGATCGTTGCATTCAAGTTATCCTCACGGATCATTTTGTTCTCAAGATACGTTGCATAAGAACCGTTATGAATGTAAAGGTTTTTATCCTCGAGCTCCCAGATGATATCGCAGACACTGTCTAGAAAATATCTGTCGTGGGTTACCAGTAATAAAGTGATTTTAGCTTTATTCAAATAATTTTCGAGCCATTCTACCATTTCTACATCGAGGTGGTTGGTCGGCTCATCCATGATTAGGAGGGTGTGGCGATGTTCTGCTCTGGTTTCTGTTAACAATTTTGCCAGCGCCACCCGTTTGATCTGCCCTCCGGAAAGAGTTCCCATTTTAGCTTCAAGATCTGTGATTTTAAGTTGGGAAAGAATCTGTTTCATTTCATTTTCCAGATCCCACGCCTTGTGGGCTTCCATTTCGGCTAAAGCTTTTTCAATAAAATCATTGTCCGTGGAATGAAGTGATTTATGATAATTTTTCAGGGCTGTGATCGGTGCAGAATCCAAAGTCATCATGAATTCTTCAATGGTAAGATCAGAATTAAAATCAATTTCCTGATCAAACAAAACCACCTGTATGTCTTTATTGATATTCACAGTTCCGCTGTCTGCCACTTCTTTCCCCATCAGGATTTTTAGAATGGTAGACTTTCCGCTTCCGTTTTTGGCTACAATGGCAATTTTGTCCCCTTCATTGATGTGAAAAGAAATATTTTCAAACAAAACTTTGATGCCATAAGATTTGGTAAGATTTTCAACAGAAACGTAATTCATTGGAATGTAATACTTTAATTTAAAACTTAAATAGAGCCACAAAAATACGAAAATGTAACAACAAAACTTTTAAATAAAGCAATTCCCGAACAATGCATTTTGTGACTTTTTTTTAAATTGAAAATAATAATGATTCTTTAATTGTTTTAAATTATTATTCATTAAATAGCATTTTGTTTATTATTTTTTGATTAAAATTAATATAAATTTAACTTTTATGTATTTTGTATTGTTTTTTGGTGTAGCTTTATGTAACTAATTTTAAAAATTAAAACTATGATGCAAATTAACTTTTGGGCTATTCTTGTAGCTGCAATTGTCCCTCTGATTATGGGATTTATCTGGTATCATCCAAAAGTTTTCGGTACTGTTTGGATGCGGGAGGCCGGATTATCTGAAGATAAAATGCAGGGACAGATGATAGGAGTTTTTGTTTTCTCACTGATTTTATCGGCACTTATGGCCTTTTTCCTTCAGATGGTGACGATTCACCAGTTTGGAGCTATGGGAATGGTCGGTGGCGACGAGATGAATGCCAAAGATTCTTACACCGCTTTCATGAAAGACTACGGAATGGCTTACCGCTCTTTTGGGCACGGAGCATTGCATTCTTTTATGGCAGGGATATTTTTTGTTTTTCCTCTCATTGCCATTAATGCCATGTTTGAAAGAAAATCGTGGAAATACACCATGATCAATACGGCGTATTGGACGATCACCATTACCATTATGGGAGGAGTTATTTGCGGATGGTATGCCGTAGATGGTTTTCATTGGGTGACTCAAAAATAATTTTAACGATTTAAAAGATAAGGCTACATTTGTGTGGCCTTTTTTATGTCTTATAATTTTAAAATATACTCTACGGTTTCAGATTTACCTGAACATTGGAACACTGTGATTGGGAATCATAATATTATGCTTTCCAAAGAATATTTTCAGGTTCTTGAAGCTTCCAGTCCTCAAAATATGCATTGTTATTTTGTAGGATTTTTTCTGGGCAATGAACTGATCGGCGGCGCTTTGTTTCAGTATCTGGATTTTAAATATCATTCGACGTTTCAGAAAAATCAGATCTGGTGTAGTATCAGGAATTTTTTCGGTCGACAGTTCAGCAAGGATGTAATGATTTTGGGCAATAATATGCTTACAGGGCAGAACGGATTTTATTTTGATTCGTCTAAAATTACCTTAGATCAGGTTGTTCCCCTTCTCGATAAAGCGGTTTGTAAGATGCAGATGGAAATGAGAAAAACATCTTTGATAATTTATAAAGATTATCAGTCGAATTTTGTTAATTATTTTAATGATAAAGCACATCAGGCTTATTTTAAATTTTCAGTACAGCCGACAATGATTTTAAAATTAAGAAAACATTGGATGAATTTTGAGGATTATTTAAATGATTTTTCAACAAAATACAGAACCAGAGCTAAATCGGCAAAGAAAAAATTGCAGGGAATAGAAAAGAGAGAGCTTCATTTGGAAGAAGTAAAAAAACTTCAGAAAGAAATGAATTTCCTTTACCAGAACGTCGCAGAAAATGCACCATTCAATACTTTTTTCCTTGCTGAAAATCATTTTGAAATGATGAAGGAAAATTTAAAAGATAACTTTAAAGTCTTTGGATATTTTTCAGATCAAAAAATAATCGGTTTCTATACTCTAATCCTGAATAATGAAGATATTGATACTTATTTTCTAGGCTATAATAAAGAACTCCAAAAAGAAAAACAGCTTTACCTGAATATGCTTTTGGACATGGTAGAGTTTGCAATCAATCATCAATTTAAAAGAATTATTTTCGGAAGGACGGCTTTGGAAATAAAATCAACCATCGGTGCAGAACCGGTTGAAATTTTTGGATTAATTAAACATAATAGTTTAATTCTTAATCCATTGGTGAAAAGAATATTTCCGTCACTTTCCCCCAAAACAGAATGGATTCAAAGGAAGCCATTTAAATAGTTTTTTAAACACGAAAGACACAAATGCTTTCATTAATAAAATACAAATTACTATCAACTATCTGTTTAATCAGGAGCTGTGAGATATTTTTAACGCAAAGTCTTAATTTAAATACTACAATTAAGTGAGCAAAGTTGAATCAACAAGTTGATTGAAGAAGTGTATAAGCTTCGCGCAACAAATTTTTTGTCTTCTCTACTAAAAAAAATCAATCCAAAGTCAATCTTTTCAAAGACCAAGAACTTCCATTGTAAATATCCAAATCAACTTTCGTATTAATCCCGTGAACAATTCCATTTTCCGTAAACTGCCAAAAATTCCAGTCATCATTGGGTGATGGAGTAGGGACGTCGTTGTAATTGGCCAGCCATAAAGGATAATCATCAAATTCCCCTTTCAGAAAGTCTTTGTAATAATGATAATAGGTATAAATAATAGGTTTTTCGCCATACGCCTCTTCAACGATTTTACACCAGATTTTCAAATCTTCAATCAGCTTTTTGTTAGTCTTACGTTTCGGAATTTTTTCAATATCTAAAATAGGTGGGAGATCTCCGCTTTCCAGTTTTACATTTTCAAGAAAATTATTCGCCTGAATTATCGGATCTTCATCGGCCCTGTAAAAATGATAGGCTCCGCGGATCAGTTCATACTTTTTTGCCTGTTCCCAAAATTCATCAAAATGTTTATCGGCATTTCGGTTTCCCATGGTAGCGCGCATCACGACAAATTCCAGAGGAATGGTTTTATTTCCGATACTTAAACTGTCCCAGTTGATGTCTTCTCTGTTTTGGTAATGCGAAATATCAAATCCGTAGGTTTTATCAAGATTATCAGACAGGATTTTTTGAATTCTTAAAGCTTCGGCTTCAGTGTTATGAAGTTTTTTATGTTTAAATTTATTAAAGTACAGCGCGTAATAATAGCTTATGGATTGCTTTAAATAAAAACCAGTTCCAATCAACGTAATGATTAAAATTATCAATACTACTTTTCGACGGAAAAAATAGTTCTTTCGTCGCTTTTGATGGATCTTGGC